>NZ_JBHYXZ010000075.1:27027-40752 GCF_042752395.1 Actinosynnema sp. NPDC059335
ACCAAAAATCTCGGCGGCCGCTTCAGTTGTTTATAACACACACCATACACACCCCCGCCCCCCCGCTCGCCCCCCCCCGCCGGGGCCGCCGCCCCCCGGTGCGCCTACGGGGGGCCCGGCGCGGCGTCGGCCCCGGCACGCCTCCTCGACGTCCCCACCCCGCCGCTGATCGGGGCGGGGCCGTCACTCGTGCGGCACCGCGGCGGCCGGGCGCTGGAGCTGGGTCCCGCCAAGCAGCGGTGCGTGCTGGCGGCGCTGGCGGTGGACGCGCCCCGGCTGGTGACCGCCGACCGGCTGGTCGAGCGGGTCTGGGGGACGGACCTCCCGGCGCGTCGGGCTCGACCGTCCTGGCCACGAGCCGTCGCCGCCTCACCGCCGTCGACGGAATGGTGCCGATGCCCGTCGACCTGCTGCCCGAAGCGGACGCGGAGGCGCTGTTCACCGCGGTGTCCGGCCGGACCGACGCGGGCGCCGTCGCGCGGCTGTGCGGCGGCCTGCCCCTGGCGATCCGCATCGCGGCCGCCCGGCTGCGCGACCGTCCCATGTGGACGACCGACGACTTCGCGCGGCGGTTGGGCGGCCACCGGTCACCGCACGCCACCTGCGCGCGCGAGGCCACCGCGACGACTTCCTCGCCGTGGCGCGAGCGGGACTGGAGGCCGCGCGAGCGGTCGGCGATCCGCCCGCGCTAATGCGGAGCCTGGACAACCTCGCCAACGCCCACTGGGAGTGCGGCGACCTGGAGCAGGCCATGGCCACGGCCCGGGACTGGTTGCGGCTGGCGACGACCACGGGCGACCCGGTCGCCCGCGCCGCGTCGCTGTCGCGCATCGGCACCCTGCACGGCATGTTCGGCGACTACACTCCCCGCCTGAACCGCTCGCGGGCGGGGACGAGCCGCGTCACGCCGTCCCGACCGCCGCCGAACCCGTCGCCACCGGGCCTTCCCCGGTCGCGCGGTGGAAGACCGCGAGCAGGGCGAACCAGACCAGGATCAGGATGCCGGCCGGGCGCAGGAACGACTCCGGGAGCACGGTCCCCACGAAGGAGTATGCGGCGAGCCAGGTCCCCGTGACCACGCCGACCACGCGGACCGGCCACGCCCGGCTGACCAGGGAGGCGGCCACGATCCAGACGCCGGCGAGGACGTGCCCGCCGAGCCGGACCGCCCAGGCGGTGTCGTGCTCGACGTCGTTGATCATCAGGATGCCGGCGAGCACGTCCAGCGCCACCCACCCGTAGCCGGCCGCCCTGGCCCACGGCGCCGCGTCCAGGCGTGGGACGAGGAAGAGGATGGAGAGGTGGAAGAAGACCCCCAGGTACTCACCCCACACCACGTCCGGGTCCACGAAGAAGGCGATGACGGCCGGGAGGAAGAGCACGAGCGGGAGGAGTGCCACGGCGCGGAAGCCGGCGCAGTGCCTTCGGGTCGGGCATCGGGGAAGTCCTCACGTGTGAGCTGCCTTGTAGGGTCGAACCGTAGAAGGGGGGTGTTGACATGTCAACACAGGGTCCGGCGGAGTCGACCGAGCTGTGGCTGGTGTGGAAGCGCGCGTACGAGACGGTCCGCGCCGCGGTCGTCGCCGACGTGACCGCGGCGTCCGGCCTGTCCGAGGCGGAGCTGAGCGTGTTGGTGTGCCTGCACGAATCGGGCGGCGCCCTGCGCCAGAACGCCCTCGCCGCAGCCCTCGGCTGGGACCGGACCCGGCTCTCGCACCTCCTGACCAGGATGGAGAAACGCGACCACGTGGCACGGGACAAGGTCGCGAACGGGGTCGAGGTCACCCTGCGGCCGACGGGCCGGCGCACGGTCGACGCGTCGGTGCCCGCCCTGGACGCCGCGACCCGTCGTCACCTGGTGGACCGCCTCGACCCGCGCGACGCGAAGGCGCTCAAGGACATCGTCGGGCGACTGGTGTCCGGCGAGGACAACCCGTGACCGCTCGCCGTCGGACGTGCTGATCGGGCCGGCCGGGTCGCACCGCGACGGCTGCCGGCCCGTGCGGTGGGCGCGGGAGCCCGGCGGCACTGGCGGTTCAAGTGTCGGTGTGCGATCATTGCGCACACCGATGGATCCCTTGCGGCGGCGGTGAAAGCGGCCGGCCGGCCGGGTGGAACCACGTGCGGGACCCACTGTCCACATGGTGGACCGCGCCGCAGGTGGCGGAACGGCGCTGTTCTCGCAGGAAACAGCCCGTTCCAGGTGGCGTAATCGGGTCGTTACCCGACACCTCGGCGGCAGACCGCAGACTGTGCCGCGTGAGCAGCCCGCGACCGGCCCCGTCCGAGCGACGCCTGCGCGCCGACCGGGCGCGGCAGGCCGCCGACGTCATCCGCCAACTCGTCGTCCAGCGCGCGTTCCCCGACGGCGTGCTGCCCGACGAGCGCTTCCTCGCCGCCGAGTTCTGCGCCTCCCGCAACGGCATCCGCGAAGCGCTCGACCTGCTGCGCGAGGAAGGGCTCATCGAACGCGTGCCGGGCGTCGGCACGGTCGTGGTGGCGGAGAAGTACGCGCACGGCCTCAACCACCTCATGGGACTGGCCGAGACCCTGCGCGAGCACGGCGAGGTCGGCAACGACGTGCGGGCCGCCGGCCTGATCCGACCGCCCGGCCCGGTGGCGCAGCGGCTGCGCCTCGCCGAGGGGGAGCAGGTCGTCTACATCGAACGGTTGCGACGGCTCAACGGGTTGCCGCTCTCGCTCGACCTCACCTACCTCCCGCGCGACGTCGGCGAGCCGCTGCTGGAGCAGGACCTGGAGAACCGCGACATCTTCTCCCTCATCGAGCGCACCAGCGGCCGACGCCTCGGCGCCGCCGCGGTGACGCTGGAGGCCGTCAACGCCGACCTGCACGCGTCCGCGGTGCTGGAGGTGCCGCAGGGCGCGGCGCTGTTGGTCGTGGAACGCCTGAGCCACTTCGCCGACGGCCGCCCGGTCGACCTGGAGTACATCAGGATGCGCGGCGACCGGCTCACCATGCGCGCCGAACTGGTGCGCGGCCCGCGGGAGGCGCGGTGAACGTCGCACCGCGGTTCCGGCTGCACGTCGACCTGCGCCGCCAGGCCAGCGCCATCTGTCGCTGACCCCGCGCCGAAACCCGAGCTGCGCCCACCCCGGGCGGAGCCGTCCCGTCACGCCCATTTCCAGGAGAACCGCTGTGGCTCTGGTGAACAACCGCGCCGACGTGCCGGTGACCATCGACCAGTCGCTGTGCATCGAGGGCTGCCGGCTGTGCGTGGACATCTGCCCGCTGGACTCGCTCGCGATCAACCCCGACACCGGCAAGGCGTTCATGCACGTCGACGAGTGCTGGTACTGCGGGCCGTGCGCCGCGCGCTGCCCCACGGGCGCCGTCCAGGTCAACATGCCCTACCTGCTGCGCTGACACCGTTGCGGGCGAAAGGAAGAACGATGTTCAGGCGAATCCTCGGCGTCGCGTTCGTGGCCGCGGCGGTGTCCTCCTGCGCCGCCGGCGCGGCGTCCGCGGACGTGGTGCCGGTCGTGGTCGGCTACCAGTCCAAGACCATCAACACCGTCACGGCGGGCACCCTCCTGCGCGAGCAGGGCCACTTCGAGCGCAGGCTCGCCGACCTCGGCGCGCGCACCGGCAAGAGGTACGAGGTCACCTGGCAGGACTACGACACCGGCGCGCCCATCACCGCGCAGATGCTGGCCGGGAAGATCGACATCGGCTCCATGGGCGACTTCCCGTTGCTCATCAACGGGTCCCGCGCGCAGCAGTTCGGAGACGACGGCACCCGCATGGTGTCGGTCACCGGCTACAACGCCCGCGGCGCGCTGAACATGGTCGTCGTCCCGCCGGACTCCACCGCGACCACCCTGCGGGACCTCGCCGGGCAGCGGGTGTCGGCGAGCGTCGGCTCCGCCGGGCACGGCACGCTCGTGCGCGCGCTGGGCGACATCGAGGTGACCGTCGAGAACCAGCAACCCTCCGTCGGCGCGTCCGCGTTGCAGGCGGGCAACGTCGCCGCGCTGTCCCAGTTCGTCGCCTGGCCTGGCCAACTGGTGTTCGCGAAGCAGGCCAAGCTGCTCTACGACGGCGCGGCGCTCGACCTGCCGACGTTGCACGGCGTCGTGGTGCGCAACCGGTTCGCGCGCGAGCAGCCCGAGGTGCTCGCGGAGTTCCTGCGCGCCCAGGCCGACTCCACCCGCGACCTGCACGCGGACCCGCTGGCCGCGGCGCAGGTCGTGGCGAAGGCGACCGGCCTGCCGGTCGAGGTCGTGTACCTCTACAACGGGCCCAACGGCATCGCCACGTTCGACCTGGGCCTCAAGCCGCTGCTGCGCGACGCGTTGAAGCAGGACGTGCCGCTGCTGAAGTCGATCGGCGACATCGAGGAGCTCGACGTCGACCGGTTCATCGACGACGGCCCGCTCCGGGCCGCGGTCGGGGAGGGCGCCGCCGACACCGCCAACCCGGCGCGGATCACCGGCACGGACACCGCGTGCGGCGTGGAGGTGACCGACCCGGCGACCGCGAGCGAGGTGTGGTTCGAGGGCGAGGAGACCACCCACCCGGCCGCCACCCCGACCTGCCTGCTCAAGCTGATCAACCAGAGCGGCAAGAAGGTCCGCGTGGCCTACGTGCCCGACGCGGGGACCGGCACCCGGTGGTTCGCCGACCACGCGCACTGGGTCCGCGCGGACGACGGCACCCTGCGGCCGTACACGACGAAGGCCGCCGCCGGCCCCGGCGCGCTGGACTACGCGCAGGCCCTCGCCGCGGCGGGCACGCCGTGAGCGGGCGGTGGGCGTTGCGGATCGGCTCGTTGGCCGCCGGGCTGCTGCTGTGGCAGGTGCTGACCGCGACCGGGACGACCGCGTGGCTGCGGTTCGACCGGCTGCCGACCGTCGTGGAGGTGGCGGAGCGCCTGGTCGAGCAGGCCGGCGCCGCCGAGTTCTACACCGACCTCACCGCGAGCCTGGGCCGCATCGCCGCCGGGTTCCTGCTCGCCGCCGCGCTGGGCACCACGCTCGGGATCGTGGTGGCGCGGTCGAAGGTGCTCGGCGACGTGTTGCAGCCGTTGCTGGAGGTGGTGCGGCCGATCCCCGCGATCGCGCTGGTGCCCATCGCGATCCTGCTGTTCCCCACCGACGAGCAGGGCATCGTCTTCATCACCTTCGTGGCCGCGTTCTTCCCGATCCTGGTGAGCACGCGGCACGCGGTGCGGGCGCTGCCGACCATGTGGGAGGACGCCGTCCGCACGATGGGCGGCGACCGGCGGCACGTCCTGCTCAACGTCGTGCTGCCGGGCACCCTGCCCGGCGTGTTCGGCGGCCTGTCGGTCGGCATGGGCGTGTCGTGGATCTGCGTCATCTCCGCCGAGATGATCTCCGGCCGGTACGGCGTCGGCTACCGCACCTGGCAGGCCTACACGATCGTGGACTACCCCGGCGTCATCGTCGGCATGGTCACGATCGGCCTGCTCGGCTGGGTGACGTCCGCCGCGGTGGAGCTGGCGGGCCGCCGCGCCACCCGGTGGCTGCCGCGGGAGGCGACGGCGTGAGCGTCCTGGTGGAGGGGCTGACCGTGCGCTTCGGCGACGCGGTCGTGCTGAGGGACTTCGACCTCGCCGTGCGCACCGGCGAGCTGCTGGTCGTGGCCGGGCCGTCGGGCTGCGGCAAGTCGACGTTGCTGCGCGCGGTCGCGGGCCTGGTCCCGGCCGCGGCGGGCCGGGTGGTCGTGGACGGGCAGGTGGTGCGCGGCACGTCCCGGGACCGGGCGATGGTGTTCCAGGAGGACGGGTTGCTGCCCTGGCGCACGGCGCAGCGCAACGTCGAGCTGCCCCTCGCCCTGCAAGGGGTGGACCGGGCACGGCGGCGGGCCGCGGCCAGGCGCTGGCTGGACCGCGTCGGCCTGGCGGGCTTCGAGCGGCACCTGCCGCGCGAGCTGTCGGGCGGGATGCGGCAGCGCGTGCAGCTGGCCCGCACGCTGGCCCAACGACCGAAGGTGGTGCTGATGGACGAGCCGTTCGCCGCCCTGGACGCGCAGACCAGGGCCGACATGCAGGAGTTGGTGGTGGAGGTGTTGCGCGAAGCGGGCGCGACCACGGTGTTCGTCACGCACGACGTGGACGAGGCCGTGCGGCTGGGGGACCGGGTCGTGGTGCTCGGCACGGGCGAGGTCGACGTGCGGCGCGAGGCGATCCTGGCGGCGGTGAGGTCGTGATGGAGATCCCGGACCTCCGCGAGCGCACGCACCTGTCGTGCGACGTGCTCGTGGTCGGCGGCGGCACCGCGGGCTCCATGGCCGCCATCACCGCCGCCGAGCACGGCAAGGACGTGCTGCTGCTGGAGAAGGCGCACGTGCGGCACTCCGGCGCGCTGGCGATGGGCATGGACGGCGTCAACAACGCCGTCATCCCCGGCAAGGCCACCCCGGAGGACTACGTCGCCGAGATCACCAAGGCCAACGACGGCATCGTCGACCAGCGCACGGTCATGCAGACCGCCACCCGCGGCTTCGCCATGGTGCAACGGCTGGAGCGGTACGGGGTGAAGTTCGAGAAGGACTCCTACGGCGACTACCACGTGCGCCAGGTCCACCGCTCGGGCAGCTACGTGCTGCCCATGCCGGAGGGCAAGGACGTCAAGAAGGTGCTGTACCGGGTGATGCGCGAACGCCGGATGCGGGAACGCATCCGCATCGAGAACCGCGTGATGCCGGTCCGGGTCCTGGTGTCGGACGGCCGCGCGGTCGGCGTGGCCGGGTTCAACACCCGCACCGGGGAGTTCGTCACCGTCTCGGCCGGCGCGGTCGTCCTCGCCACCGGCGCGGCGGGGCGGCTCGGCCTGCCCGCCAGCGGCTACCTCTACGGCACCTACGAGAACCCCACCAACGCGGGCGACGGCCACTCGATGGCCTACCACGCGGGCGCGGAGCTGTCCGGCATCGAGTGCTTCCAGGTCAACCCGCTGATCAAGGACTACAACGGCCCGGCGTGCGCGTACGTCGGCAACCCGTTCGGCGCCTACCAGGTCAACCGGCTCGGCGAGCGGTTCGTGGACTGCGACTACTGGTCAGGGCAGATGATGGCCGAGGTGGCGCGGGAGATCGCCTCGCCGCGCGGGCCGGTCTACCTCAAGGTCACGCACCTGCCGGAGGAGTCGATCTCGGCGCTGGAGGGCATCCTGCACACCACCGAGCGGCCCACGCGCGGCACGTTCCACGCGAACCGCGGGCACGACTACCGCACGCACGACATCGAGATGCACATCTCGGAGATCGGGCTGTGCGGCGGGCACTCGGCGTCCGGCGTGTGGGTCGACGAGCACGGCGCCACGACCGTGCCCGGCCTGTACGCGGCGGGCGACCTGGCCTGCGTGCCGCACAACTACATGATCGGCGCGTTCGTGTTCGGCGACCTCGCGGGCGCGCACGCGGCGTCGCACGGCGTGCCGCCGGGGCCCCTGCCCGAGGACCAGGTCGCCGCCGCCCACGAGCTGGTCTACCGGCCGTTGCGCAACCCCGACGGCCCGCCGCAGCACCAGGTCGAGTACAAGCTGCGGCGGTTCGTCAACGACTACGTGGCGCCGCCGAAGACCGAGGCCAGGCTGGAGATCGCGCGGGAGGCGTTCGCGCGCATGGAGGGCGAGATCGCGGCGATGGGCGCGACGACGCCGCACGAGCTGATGCGGTGCGCGGAGGTGACGTTCATCCGCGACTGCGCGGAGATGGCCGCCGCGTCCTCCCTGATGCGCACGGAGAGCCGGTGGGGTCTCTACCACGACCGGCTCGACACGCCCGACCGCGACGACGAGAAGTGGTTCCACCACCTCAACCTGCGCAAGAACGCGGCGGGGGAGATGGAGTTCGTGAAGCGGCCGGTGCACCCGTACCTGGTGCCGGTGGACGGGCTGGTGCACCGGGCGGGCGAGGTCGAGGAGCTGGGGACGCTGTCGGTGCGCGCGGCCTCCGTCACGAGCGCCCGGGCGGGCGGCGGGGTGGCGGCGTCCGGCCGGGTGCTGGAGTTGGTGGCGCTGACCGAGGAGCAGCCGGGGTTGGCGCGGTTCGAGGAGTACCTGGTCGACCCGGACCCGGCGGTGCGGCGGGCCGCGGTGGCGGCGTTGACCGAGGTCGTGCCGGAGGGGTTCGAGTTCGCCCTGGTGCGGGCCATGTCCGACGAGGAAGAGGCGGTCCGCGCGGCGGCCGCGGCCGGGTTGCGGGAGCTGGTCGAGGTCGTGCCGCGTGGCGACGCGTTGCGGCGGGCGTTGGAGGGGTCGCCGGCGCGGTCGGTGGCCCTGGAGGTGCTGTGGGCGCTCAAGCTCGGCACCGCCGAGGTGTACGCGGCGGCGTCGTCCGACGCCGACCCCGAGGTGCGCTCGGCGGCGTTGCGCGGCCTGGTGTCCCTGCGGGAGCGGCGGCTGGTCGAGTCGCTCGCCGGCGATCCCCGGCGCGAGCTGCGGGTGGAGGTGGCCAAGGGGCTGGGCAGCCTGGGTGATCCGGCCGCGGCGGCGACGTTGGGCGTGCTCGCCGCCGACCCGGACCCGTTGGTGCGTGCGGCGGCGCTGGAGGCGGCGGGGCGGATCGGCCGGCCCGCCGCGCTCCAGCCGGCGGCCCGGGCGGCGGCGACCGATCCGGCCTGGCAGGTCCGCGTGGGCGCGGCCTGGGCGCTGGACGAGCCGGACGCCGTGCTGCCCCTGCTGGCCGACGGGGACAGCGACGTGCGCAAGGCGGCGGTGCGTGCCCTGGCCGAGTGGGTCAAGCTGCCCGCCGTGCGCTCCGGTCTCGCCGCGGCGGCGACGGACAACGACGCCGACGTGCGCGCCTACGCGCGCCGAGCACTGGACGGGGTGAGCCGGCCCCCGGGGAACCGCTGAACAGCAGGGCCGCGATGCCCGGCACGGTGGGGCGGCTGTCGTTTGCACGGCCCGCCGACCAGGACCTGCTCACCGTGGGCGGCGCGCCGAGCGGCCCGGCAGGGGAGCGGGCGACGCCGACCGCCGGGCGGGCTTGCCGCCGCGTGGCCCGGTCCGGCGGTCACGTCGCAGGTCCCCGTCCGCCGGCGCGGCACCGCACCACGGCCGTACGGGATCACCGGCGCGGACGCACTCCGGTAGCGCGCCTGACGCGAACCTCCGGGCGCGGGCCGCCGCCGTGAGGTTCCCCGCACCCGGTCTCGACCGATCCGCGAGCCACCCGGCGTGCGAGCCGACCCGCCGTCCCTCCGTGACGGCGGCGGAGCGAGGTTCGGCCGAACGATGTGAACGATCACATCTCCTGTCGGTACCGCCGGCGACGGCTCGATCCGAGAATGTGAGCGTGAACATCCCGCCGCCGCACGGCCGATCGACGAGGACGGGAGAGCACGGGTGCGACACATTCGATCACGACGGGCGCGGTGGGCGGGGGCGGTGTCGGCCGCGCTGACGGTGGCGGCCACCACCCTCGTCCCGGGAACGGGGAGTCCCGCCGTGGCCTGGGACAACGGGGTCGCCTCGACCCCGCCGCTGGGGTGGAACAGCTACGACTCGTTCAACTGGAACGTGACCGAGGCGCAGGTCAAGGCCAACGCCGACTACATGCGGGACAACCTCAGGCAGCACGGCTGGCAGTACATCGTCATCGACTGGGCCTGGTACTACCCCGGCCGGGGCACGGGCAGCCCGAACCAGAGCGCCGACTTCCAGCCCCGGCTGCGCACCGACGCCAACGGCCTGCTGCTGCCCGACACCACCCGGTTCCCCTCCGCCGCGGGCACGAACGGGTTCAAGCCGCTGGCCGACTACATCCACACCGCCGGGCTGAAGTTCGGCGTGCACCTGATGCGGGGCATCCCGCGCCAGGTGGTGGCGGACAACCTCCCGGTGCCCGGCACGAACTGCCGGGCGAACGAGATCGACAACACCACGACCGCGGCGTGGCTGAACCTGAACTGGGGCCTGGACATGGCCAACCCGTGCGCCCAGGCGTACCTGGACGCCCAGTTCAGGCTGCTGGCCTCGTGGGGCGTGGACTACGTCAAGGTGGACGACATCGCCGCGCCCACCTACCGGCAGGCCGAGATCGAGGGCTACCGGCTGGCGATCCAGCGCAGCGGTCGGCCGATGGTGCTCAGCCTGTCGCCCGGACCGACGTCGACCGCCAACGGCTCGCACGTGGCGGCCAACGCGCACATGTGGCGGGTCGTGAACGACCTGTGGGACAACTGGGCGGCGTTGGACGCCCTGTTCGAGCGGCTGCACGCGTGGACGCCCCACCGCGCGGTGGGCGCGTGGCCGGACCCGGACATGATCCCGATCGGGCGGCTGTCCCAGCAGGGGCCGGTCGGGTCGCCGCGCTACTCCAACCTGACCGCCGACGAGCAGCGCACGCTGATGACCCTGTGGTCGATCACCCGGTCGCCGATGATGTGGGGCGGTGACCTGACGCAGAACCGGGCGTCGGAGCTGGCGCTGATGAACAACGCCGCCGTGCTGGCCGTGGACCAGCACAGCCGGAACAACCGGCAGCTCTACAGCGGCACGGGCACGGTGTGGACCGCCGACGCGCCCAGCGGCGCCGACAAGTACGTCGCGCTGTTCAACCGGGGTGGCGGCACGGCGAACGTCTCGGTGCCGCTCGCGGACCTCGGGATGAGTTCCGCGACGGTCACCGACCTGTGGTCGGGCGCGAGCCTCGGCACGGTCAGCGGCAGCCTGTCCCGCCCGCTGCCCTCGCACGGTTCCGGGCTGTACCGGCTCACCCCGCAGGGCACCACGCCGACGCCGACCGACCAGACGCTGACCGCGCGGCACAGCGGCAAGCTCGCCGACGTGTTCAACGCCTCGACGGCCGACGGCGCGGACGTGGTGCAGTGGGGCGCCAACGGCCAGGCCAACCAGCGCTGGCGGTTCCGCGAGGTGGGTGGCGGCTACTACAACGTGGTCAACGTGGGCAGCGGGAAGTGCCTGGACGTGTACGGCGGGGACGCGGCCACCGGTGACGGTGTCCGCGTGGTCCAGTGGACGTGTGGATCCGGCGCGAACCAGCGGTGGCGGTCCGAGGACGCCGGCGGCGGGTACGTGCGGCTGATCGCCCAGCACAGCGGCAAGTGCCTGGACGTGCTCAACGCCGGGACCAGCGACGGCGCGAGGCTCGTGCAGTGGACCTGCGGTGGTGGCGCCAACCAGCAGTGGCAGCGCAGGAACGCGTAGAGGTCCCGGGGCGCGGTGAGCCCGAGCGTCCCGTCGGTGTGCCGCACCGCCGGTCCGTCGTCATCGCCGCGCCCCGACCGCACGGTTCCCGCGCGGTCGGGGCAGGTGGGTCCGGTTCCGGCGCGCGGTCGTGTGGGCGTTCTTGACCGGCTCCTTACTGCTTTACTATGTTACTAGGAATGCAGTAAGGAGCAACCGTGTTCGCGTTCCGGCTCGACAGCCACTCCGGCGTGCCGCCGTACCTGCAACTCGTCCAGCAGGTACGCCAGGCGGTGCTGCTGGGCTTCCTCCAACCCGGTGACCGCCTCCCGCTCATCCGCGAGGTGGTCGAGGACCTGGCGATCAATCCGAACACCGTCGCCAAGGCGTACCGGCAGATGGAACAGGAGGGCCTGGTCACCGGCCGGCCCGGCCAGGGGACCTTCGTCAACGAACAGCAGTCGGCCGCGATACCGGCGTCGACGTACACGTCGCTGCGCCGCGGCCTGGCGACCTGGCTGCGCCGCGCCTACGCGGCCGGCCTCGACGAGCAGGCCGTCACCGCGCTGTTCACTTCCGTCCACCAGGACACGAGGAACGAGGGCGTGGCGTGACGGCGACCGGGTTCGCGCTGCGCACCGACGGCGTGGGCAAGCGGTACCGGAAGGGCTGGGCGTTGCGCGACTGCACGCTGGACCTGCCGGCGGGTGGCGTGATCGCCCTGGTCGGGCCGAACGGCGCGGGCAAGACCACGCTGCTGCGCCTGGTCGTCGGGTTGCTGGCGCCGAGCACCGGCACGGTGGAGGTGCTCGGCCACGACGTCACCGCGAGCACCCCGCACACCCTGTCCCGGATCGGGTTCCTGGCCCAGGACCACCCGCTGTACAAGCGCTTCACCGTCGCGGAGATGCTGCGCTTCGGCCGGGCCTGCAACCTGCGGTTCGACCAGGGGCTCGCGGAGCGCCGGCTGGCGAAGCTCGGCATCCCGCTCGACCGCCGGGCCGGCACGCTCTCCGGCGGCCAGCAGGCCCAGGTCGCCCTGGCCCTGGCCCTGGCGAAGCGGCCGGACCTGCTCGTCCTGGACGAGCCGGTGGCCAGCCTCGACCCGTTGGCCCGGCACGAGTTCCTGCAGGTCCTCATGGGCGCGGTGGCCGAGGGCGGCGTGACCGTCCTGTTCTCCTCCCACGTCGTGCACGAGCTGGAACGCGTCTGCGACCACCTGGTGGTGCTCAACCAGGGCCGCGTCACGCTCGCCGGTGACATCGACACCCTCCTCGCCGAGCACCGGCTGCTCGTCGGTCCGCGCACGGCCACCGACCTCGACCGGGCCGGCCCCGTCGTGGAGGCCGTCCACAGCGACCGGCACACGACCCTGCTGGTGCGCGACGGCGCGATCCCGGCCGCGCCCGGGTGGCAGGCCCGGCCCGTCGCGCTGGAGGAGCTGGTGCTGGCCTACCTGCGCCGGCCGTCCGGATCGGACACCGCGATCACCTCGGTGGGTGCGGCATGACGTGGTTGATCTGGCGCCAGCACCGGACCGAGGTCTGCGTGGTGGGTCTGCTCATCGGCGTCTTCGGCGTCGCCCTGCTCGTGCTCGGCGCGCAGGCCCACGACCTGTTCCCCGGCGGTCCCGCCGCGTGTGCGGGCGACGCCGGGCTCAACGAGACCTGCGCGGCTTCCTTCCGCCGGCTCGACGAGGAGTACGGGTTCGTCGAGAACCTTTTGGCGGCCTTCTACCTGGTCCCCCTCGTCGTCGGCGCGTTCCTCGGCGCGCCGCTGCTCGCGCGGGAACTGGAGGACGGCACCTGGCAGCTCGCGTGGACGCAGGCCGTGCCGCGGATGCGCTGGCTGGCGGCCAAGCTCGCGGCGCTGGGCGGCGTCACGGTCGTCCTCACCGGGATGTTCACCGCGGTGCTCACCTGGTTCCGGCAGCCGTTCGACGCGTGGGAAGGGCGGTTCCAGTACGACGCCTTCGACCTGGAGGGGCTCGTCCCGGTGGCGTACGCGCTGTTCGCGTTCGGCGTCGGCGTTGCCGCCGGGGCGATCCTGCGGCGCAGCCTGCCCGCGTTCGGCGTCGCGTTCGGGGCGTTCCTCGCCGCCCGGATGTCGGTGGCGCTGCTGGCCCGTCCCGCCTACGCCACACCGCTCACCACCGTGGCGCCGGTTCCGGTCGACGGCTCGGAGGACCTGATGGGCCGCCGGACCGGCGTCACCGACTGGGTGATCGAACGGGGCTACGCGGACGCCACGGGGCGGAGGCTGGGCTCGGCGGAGTACTTCGAGCTGGAGGCCGCCGCCGACCGGGCCGGCACGAACCTCAACCAGTTCCTGCACGGGCGGGGCGTCCAGCAGTTCGGGGTCTACCACCCGGCCGACCGGTTCTGGCCGTTCCAGCTCGTCGAGACGGCCCTGTTCGTCGGCGTCGCGGCGGTCCTGATCGGTGTGGTGGTGTGGCGGGTACGGCACCGTGTGATCTAGGAGCCGGTCGGGGCCCGGATCATGCGGTCGGGTCGGGGCGGGGGGGGAACGAGACCCCCCGCACGATGAGACACACACACCGGGCGCCCACCCCGCCCACCAAGAGGACAC
>NZ_JBHYXZ010000076.1:0-23976 GCF_042752395.1 Actinosynnema sp. NPDC059335
GGACCGGCCGACCGGCCCGTTCCAGCTCGGTCCGCCACGCCGACGCCCGCCGCTCGGCCGCGAACGACTCCTCCGGCCCGGCCACGTGCCACACCGTGCGGTGGCCGAGGTCGAGCAGGTGCCGGACGGCCTGGCGCGCGCCGTCGACCTGGTCGGTGTCCACCACGCTGTAGCGGTCGTCGGCGTCGGAGTCCACGACGACGACCGGCACGCCCGACGGGAGGCTGACCGTGGCGGCGTCGAGCAGGTGGATCTCCATGATCACGATCACCGCGTCCACGGCCAGCTCGCCGAGACGGGTGAACGCGCCGAGCACACCGTCCCGGGTCGGCACCGCGACCGGGATCAGGGTGATCGCGTAGCCCTCTTCGGCGGCGTGGTCGACGATCGCCTCCAGCGTCCGGCTGTTGCCGACCGTGGACAGCGTGAACAGGATGACGCCGATGGTGCGGAACTGGCCGTACTTCAACGCCCGCGCCGCGCTGTTGGGCCGGTACCCCAGCTCCTTCATGGCCGCGAGCACCTGCTCGCGGGTGGAGCCGACGACGCCCGGGTGACCGTTGGACACCCGCGACACCGTCTGCGCCGACACGCCGGCGCGGCGGGCGACGTCCGCCATGGACACCCGGCGGGCACGCCCCGCGGGCGGGTCCGGTGGCACCCCGGCGGCCGACCTGGTCAGGCTCACGCTGGACAACTCCCTCCCGCGCCGAGCCTTGACGCCACGGCACCGCGCTGCCACTATAGCGCCGAAATGTTTGCGTAAACATCCCCTCCGCCGATCAGACCCTTTCGCGTCGGGATCCCGCAGGGCCGATGATGTTTGCGCAAACATCACGCACAACGGGTCGCGACGACGCGGCGGGAAGCGAGGAGCACGGTGGCACCACCTCCACCCGCCACGGCCGTGCCCGGCGTGGCGTCGCGGAGCCGGGCGCGCCGGCGGCGGTCGTGGGTCGGCTGGCGGTTCGTCGGCCCGTTCCTCGCGGTGTTCGCCCTGGTCTTCCTCGCGCCGATCGCCTACTCGATCCACCTGAGCCTCTTCCGCGACCGGCTGGTGGGCGGCAACTCGTTCGTCGGGCTCGACAACTACCGCCAGGTGCTGGCGGACCCGCTGTTCTGGGCCGCGGTCGGCCGGGTGTCGCTGTTCCTCGTCGTGCAGGTGCCGGTGATGCTGTTCCTGGCGCTCCTGGTGGCGCTGGCAATCGACAGCGGACGGCTCTACGGCCGCAACTTCTTCCGCCTGGCGGTGTTCCTGCCCTACGCCGTGCCCGCGGTGGTGGCGTCCCTCATGTGGGGCTTCATGTACGGCACGCGGTTCGGGCTCGTCGGCAACATCAACGAGGCGTTCGGCGTCACCCTGCCCGACCCGCTGTCGCCCGACCTGGTCCTCGCCTCCATCGGCAACATCGTGACGTGGGAGTTCATCGGCTACAACATGCTGATCCTCTACGCCGCGCTCCAGGTCGTGCCCCGGTCGCTGTACGAGTCGGCCGAGATCGACGGCGCGAGCCAGCTGCGGGTGGTGCTGTCGATCAAGCTGCCCGCGCTGCGCGGCGCGCTGCTGATCGCCACCATCTTCTCGATCATCGGCAGCTTCCAGCTGTTCAACGAGCCGAGCATCCTGCAGAAGCTCGCGCCGAACGCGATCACCACCTCCTTCACGCCCAACCTGTACGCCTACTCCCTGTCGTTCTCCGGTCGGCAGTTCAACAACTCGGCCACGGTGGCGATCGTCATGGGCGTGCTCACGATGGTCGTGGCCTACCTCGTGCAGTTGCGCGGCATGCGGAAGGACGGCGCACGATGACCGCACCCACCCGGACCCGAGCGAGCGGGACCCGGGTCGCCCCGCTGCGCCCGGCCTCCCGACCGCGCGCCGGCCGCCGACCCCGGCGCAGCGCGCTGCTCACCGCGCTGACCGCGCTCGTCGCCCTGTACTCGCTGGTGCCGCTGGCGTGGCTGCTGATCAACGCCACCAAGACCCAGGCGGGCCTGTTCTCGTCGTTCGGCCTGTGGTTCGGCGACGACTTCGCGTTGTGGGACAACGTCGGGCGCACGCTGACCTACGACGACGGCATCTTCCTGCGCTGGCTGTCCAACACCCTGCTCTACGTGGTGGCCGGCGCGGGCGGCGCGACGCTGCTCGCGGCCGTGGGCGGGTACGGGCTGGCGAAGTTCGACTTCCCCGGCAAGCGCGCGGTGTTCGCGGTGGTCATCGGCGCGGTGGCCGTGCCCGGCACCGCGCTCGCCGTGCCGACGTTCCTCATGTTCAGCCAAATGGGGCTGACCAACACGCCGTGGTCCATCATCATCCCCAGCCTGATCTCGCCGTTCGGGCTCTACCTGATGTGGACGTTCGCGGCCGACGCGATCCCGGACGAGCTGCTGGAGGCGGCACGCCTCGACGGCGCGGGCGAGTTCCGCATCTTCTTCCGCGTGTGCCTGCCGCTGCTCGCGCCCGGCCTGGTCACCGTGCTGCTGTTCACGTCGGTCGCGACGTGGAACAACTACTTCCTGCCGCTGATCATGCTCAAGGACCCGGACTGGTACCCGCTCACGGTGGGCCTGAACGCGTGGAACGCGCAGGCCACCACCGCGGGCGGGCAGGCCGTGTTCGACCTCGTGATCACCGGCTCGCTGCTGACCATCGTCCCGCTCATCGCGGCCTTCCTGCTGCTCCAGAGGTACTGGCAGTCCGGGCTGGCCGCGGGCGGGGTCAAGGGCTGACCCGCCCACCGCACCGCTCCCCCGTCCCGCATCGGAAAAGGTCGTCGCACCGTGATCAGACAACGCCGTCGCTCCGCGTTCACCGCACTGGCGGGCGCCCTCGCGCTCGCCCTGGCCGCCTGTGGTTCCGGCGGCTCCGACACCGACGCCCGGGAGCAGGTCTCCGCCCAGGACGTGCAGGCCGCGCTGGACGCCGGCGGCACGATCAAGGTGTGGGCCTGGGAGCCCACGCTCAAGGAGGTCGTCGCCGGGTTCCGGCAGAAGTACCCCAAGGTCAACGTCGAGCTGGTCAACGCGGGCACCGGCGACAAGCAGTACACCGCGCTGCAGAACGCGATCGCGGCCGGCTCCGGCGTGCCCGACGTCGCCCAGGTCGAGTACTACGCGCTGCCGCAGTTCGCGCTGGCCGAGTCGGTCGCGGACCTCAGGTCGTTCGACGCGGGCTCGTTCGACGGCAGGTTCACCCCCGGCCCGTGGACCTCGGTGCACGCGGGCGAGGGCATCTACGGCCTGCCGATGGACTCCGGCCCGATGGCGTTGTTCTACAACAAGGAAGTGTTCGACAAGCACAACATCGCGGTGCCGACCACGTGGGACGAGTACGTCGCCGCGGCACGCGCGCTGCACGCCGCCGACCCGAAGGTCTACATCACCAGCGACACCGGTGACGCGGGCTTCACCACCAGCATGATCTGGCAGGCGGGCGGCAAGCCGTACGAGGTCGACGGCACCAACGTCACCATCGACTTCTCCGACGAGGGCTCCCGGCGGTTCAGCACCCTGTGGCAGCAGCTCGTGACCGAGAAGCTCGTCGCGCCGGTCACCGGCTGGAGCGACCAGTGGTACCAGGGCCTCGGCGACGGCAGCATCGCCACGCTGGTGATCGGCGCGTGGATGCCCGCCAACCTCCAGTCCGGCGTCGCGGCCGGCGCGGGCAAGTGGCGCGTGGCCCCCATGCCGCAGTGGGAGAAGGGCGGCAAGGCGGTCGCGGAGAACGGCGGCAGCGCGTTGTCCATCCCGACCGCCGGCTCGAACAAGGCACTGGCCTACGCGTTCGTCAAGTACGCCACCGCCGAGGAGGGCGTGAAGACCCGGGTCGACGGCGGCGCGTTCCCCGCGACCACGGCCGAGCTGAACTCCCCGGAGTTCCTCGGCGCCGAGTTCCCCTACTTCGGCGGGCAGAAGGCCAACGAGGTGTTCGCGCAGGCCGCGAAGGACGTCGTCCCCGGCTGGTCCTACCTGCCGTTCCAGGTCTACGCCAACAGCATCTTCAACGACACCGTCGGCAAGGCGTACGTGTCCGGCACGACGCTGGCCGACGGGCTGAAGGCGTGGCAGGAGTCGTCGGCCAAGTACGGCCGGGAACAGGGCTTCACGGTCGGACCGTGACCGCCGGACCACGAGCACACAAGGGGAGCGCATGAGCGTGCTGGGCATCGCCGACGACGGCTTCACCCTCGACGGCGCGCCGTTCCGGGTGATCTCCGGCGCGTTGCACTACTTCCGCGTCCACCCGCGGCAGTGGGCGGACCGGATGCGCAAGGCGAAGTGGATGGGCCTGAACACCATCGACACCTACATCCCGTGGAACCTGCACGAACCGCAGCGGGGTGTGGTGGGCGCGGAGGCGGGGCTCGACCTGCCGCGGTTCCTGGACCTGGCGCGGGAGCACGGCCTGCACGTGCTCCTGCGCCCGGGACCGTACATCTGCGCCGAGTGGGACGGCGGCGGCCTGCCGCCGTGGCTGCTCACGGAGCCCGACATCCGCTACCGCAGCACCGACCCGCGGTTCCTGGACGCGGTCGAGTCCTACTTCGCGGCGCTGTGGCCGATGCTGGTGGACAAGCTGGCCACGCGGGGCGGCCCGGTGCTGGCCGTCCAGGTGGAGAACGAGTACGGCGCGTTCGGCGACGACACCGAGTACCTGCGCCGGTTGGCGGACATGCTGCGCCGCAACGGCGTGGACGTGCCGCTGTTCACCTGCGACCAGCCCGCCGACCTCGCCCGGGGCGCGCTGCCGGGCGTGCTGCGCACGGTCACGTTCGGCAGCCGCGTGGCGGAGTCGCTGGCCGCGTTGCGCGAGCAGCAGCCGACCGGCCCGCTGATGTGCTCGGAGTTCTGGAACGGCTGGTTCGACGACTGGGGCGGGCACCACGTCACCCGGTCCGCGGCCGACGCCGCCGCGACGCTGGACGAGGTGCTCGCCGCGGGAGCCTCGGTGAACCTCTACATGTTCCACGGCGGCACGAACTTCGGCTTCACCAGCGGCGCCAACGACAAGGGCGTGTACCGGCCGATCACCACCTCCTACGACTACGACGCGCCGCTCAGCGAGGCCGGCGACCCGACGCCCAAGTTCTTCGCGTTCCGGGACGTGATCGCCCGGCACGCGCCGGTGCCGTCGGGTCCGCCGCCGGAGGCCGGGCCGAAGCTGGCCGTGCCGGACGTGGCGCTGACCGAGAGCGCGCCCCTGCTGGACCACGTCGGCGTGCTCGGCGTGGCCAAGCCGGACGTCCGGCCGCTGACCATGGAGCAACTCGGCCAGGCGTCCGGGTTCGTGCTGTACGAGACCGCGGTGGAGCGGCCGGGCGCGGCCCTGCTGGACGTCACGGCGTTCGGCGACCGGGTGCAGGTGTTCGTCGCGGGCCGGCCGGCGGGCGTGCTGGAGCGCGAGCGGCACGAGCACGTGCTGGCGCTCACCGTGCCGTACGCGGGCGCGACGCTGGCGCTGCTGGTGGAGAACCAGGGCCGGGTCGACTACGGCCAGGGCATCCACGACCGCAAGGGCGTCACGGGGCCCGTGCTGCTGGACGGCGTGGCGGTGGAGGGCTGGACCAGCCGCGCCCTGCCGCTGGACGACCTCGCGGCCCTGCCCTTCGCGCCCGCGGCCGGGCCGGCGGTCGGCCCGGCGTTCCACCGGGGCGTGGTGCACGTCGACGCCCCGGCCGACACGTTCCTGTCGCTGGCGGGGTGGACCAAGGGCAACGCCTGGGTCAACGGCTTCCACCTCGGCCGGTACTGGTCGCGCGGGCCCCAGCACACGCTGTACGTGCCCGCTCCGGTGCTGCGGCCGGGGGCGAACGAGATCACCGTGCTCGAACTGCACGCCACGCGCCGCCCCGTGGTCGCGCTGGTGCCCCGGCCGGAGTTCCACCCGACCGAGCGCTGACCGGTCACCCCGCCTCGCCCGGTCAGGGCGGGGCGGGGTCTGCGGGTCGCCGACGTGCACAGGCACAGACGGATGGACCCTGGCGGCACCACGGACACCAAGGAGGCGGCAGCTACCCGGTCTTCCCGACCTGGAGCGCGAGCATCTTCCGACGCGGGCGGCTCACCCGTGCGGGTCCGGGATTCACCGGCGGCGGTGACCCCGGACCCGCGTTGCCGTCACCCGTACCCGCAGGTCCGCGGGCCCAATCCGACGATCGCTCGTCCAGGTCAACTTCGGGCGCGGGCCGGTCGGGGCGACCCACAATCCCCGAGGACGTGTTCCACGAAATCCTTGGAGGGTTCCATGTCGATCCGACCGAAGTCGCTGCTCACCGCGCTGGCCCTGTGCCTGGCCGCCACCGGTCTCGTGACCGGCGCGGCGCAGGCGCGCACCACGCAGGCCGTCGACCTGCCGGGGCTCGTGGCGCAGGCGAAGGAACGCGCGGCCTGGGAGCATCCCGGCGCGGACTTCTTCGGGGCGGATGCGGAGTTCGACTCGCCGATCTGGGAGCCGCGCGGGGTGGAGCGCTGGGCGCTCAACTTCTTCCCCGCCCGGGAGGAGGACGACGAGAGGCGGACCGGGTTCAGCTACGTCTACACCGTCGACGGCGAGTTCATCGGGGAACGGGAGTGGGCGTGGCGCTTCGGCATCCAGGTGGTCGAGGAGTTCGCCCTGGACCAGTTCCAGGCGCTCGACATCCTGCGGGATGCCGGCTACCGCGGGCCGTTCACCCAGCTCTACCTCGCGCAGCCCCTGGTGCCGAGGTCGCAGCCGACGTACTACTTCTGCTTCTCGCACGAGGTCGCGGGCGTGGGCGCGCACTCGCACCAGGTCTTCCGCGACCTGCTCTCCTGCTGACCCCGCCTGCGCCCGGCGCCGGCACTCCCGACGCCGGGCGCAGCCGCGTGACCTGGTGGACGCGACCGCGCGCGATGTCCCGACGACCGTTCCAGGAGCGCCCGGCCGACCACGAGATCAGGACCGCGACCGGGTGCCGGCCTTCGCCCGCCAGCGCTGACGAGCCCCGGGGCGGGTGGCGGCCACCCGGGAGTGGCCGCCACCCGCGTCACGGGATCAGAGCGCCCGCTCCAGGTGCTCCGACATCAGCCGGACGAAGCGGGCCGGGTCGGGCAGGTCGCCGCCCTCGGCGAGCAGCGCCATGCCGTGGATCAGCTCGGCCGACTCGGCGAGCGACGCGTCGTCGCCGCCGCGCTGCGCGAACGCCTCCCGCAGGCCCGAGACCAGCGCGTGGTCGGGGTTCAGCTCCAGGATCCGCTTGACCGGCGGCAGCTCCTGGCCCATCGCCCGGTACATCTTCTCCAGGGTCGGGGTCAGGTCGTGCGCGTCGCCGACCACGCACGCGGCCGACGTGGTCAAACGCGAGGACAGCCGCACCTCCTTGACCTTGTCGGCCAGGGTCTTGGTCATCCACCCGAGGAAGTCGGCGAAGTCCTTCTGCCGCTCCTCCGCCTTCGCCTTCTCCTCGTCGGTCTCCAGGTCGACCTGCCCCTTGGCGATCGACTGGAAGGTCTTGTCCTTGAACCCGGGCACCGCGTCGACCCACATCTCGTCGATCGGGTCGGTGAGGATCAGCACCTCGAAGCCCTTGGCCCGCAGTGCCTCCAGGTGCGGCGAGTTCTCCACCGTGGCCCGCGAGTCGCCGGTCATGTAGTAGATGTGCTGCTGGTCGTCCTTCATCCGCTCGACGTACTCGGCGAGCGTGGTCGGCTTCTCGGCGTCGGCCGTGGAGGCGAACGAGGCGATCTCCAGGATGGCGTCGCGGTTGTCGGGGTCGCTGAGCAGGCCCTCCTTGACCGCGCCGCCGAACTCGCGCCAGAACGTCGCGTACGACTCCGGCTTCTCGCTCATCAGGCCCTTGACCGTGGACAGCACCTTCTTCACCAGCCGGCGGCGCACGAGCTGGATCTGGCGGTCGTGCTGGAGCAGTTCGCGGGACACGTTGAGCGAGAGGTCCTGGGCGTCCACGACGCCCTTGACGAACCGGAGGTACTCCGGCATCAGCTCCTCGCAGTCGTCCATGATGAAGACGCGCTTGACGTAGAGCTGCACGCCCCGCTTGCGCTCCCGCATGAACAGGTCCAGCGGCGCCTGCGAGGGGATGAACAGCAGCGCCTGGTACTCGAAGACGCCCTCGCCGTGCATGCGGATCGTCTCGAGCGGCTTGTTCCAGTCGTGGCTGACGTGCCGGTAGAACTCGGCGTACTCGTCCTCGGTGACCTCGCTCGCGGGCCGCGCCCACAGCGCCTTGCGCGAGTTGATCGTGGTCGGCTCCGCGCCGTCCTCCTTGGCCATCCTGATGGGCCAGGTGATGAAGTCGGCGTAGCGCTTGACGATCTCGGTGATCTTGGCGGTCGACGTGTAGTCGGCCAGGTGGTCCTCGGGGTCGGCCGGCTTGAGGTGCAGGGTGACGGCCGTGCCCTGCGGCGCGTCGGCGACGTCCTCGATCGTGTAGGTGCCCTCGCCGGCCGACTCCCACCGGACGCCCTCCGCCGACCGGGGGTGCTTGGTCACCAGGGTGACCTTGTCGGCGACCATGAACGAGGAGTAGAAGCCGATGCCGAACTGGCCGATGAGGTCCTGCGAGGCGGCGGCGTCCTGGGACTCCTTGAGCTTCTGCAGGAACTCGGCGGTGCCGGACTTCGCGATCGTGCCGATCAGGCCGACCACGTCGTCGCGGGTCATGCCGATGCCGTTGTCCCGGATCGTGAGCGTGCGTGCCTCGCGGTCGACCTCGATGGCGATGTGGAGGTCGGAGGTGTCCGCGACCAGGTCCTTGTCGCGGAACGTCTCCAGCCTGAGCTTGTCCAGCGCGTCCGAGGCGTTGGACACCAGTTCGCGCAGGAACGTGTCCTTGTTCGAGTAGACCGAGTGGATCATCAGCCGCAGGAGCTGACGCGCCTCCGACTGGAACTCGAGCGTTTCCACGTTCGTCCTTTCTTGTCCGAGCGTTGCCGACCTCCGCCGACCCGTCATCGTATCCAGTCGCCGGACCGGCGGGGGCGGCCGGCGAAATGCGGTCGATCACGACGTCGGCGGTCTCCGTCGCCCTCACCGGCTCCGCGGCCGGTGAGGGGTCATGCGCACGCCGTACCCGCGCACGACCCACCTGCCGTGGTCGGCCCGCGCGACGGCGGACGACCTGCGGGTTGCCGAGGTGGGCGGGTCGCGGGGCCGCGAGGGTGGCGGACCTGCGGGGAGGACTTCTACGCACGTCACTCGATCGAGTACACCGGGTGGGGTTCTCCGGCTTCTCCCCGCGGGACCGGGACCGCGCGGCCCCGGCTCCGCGCCGTTCGGCGGGGTGGGCGGTGCTCGCGGCGTTCGAGGCGGCGGGCTCGTCGGACGTCCGCGCCCGGTCGGGGCGGCCGCCGTCCGGTCCCTGCCGCCGTGCTCGCCGATGTGGTTGCCTCGTGGGGGAGCGGGCTGTGCGGGGTCGAGGTCGTCCGGGTGGGCAACGGCGACGTGCCGAACTCGCGCTGACGCCGCGGAGGCCGAGCGGAAGCGGGGTTGCGGTGGAGTTCCAGGACGTGGTGCGGCGCCGGCGGATGGTGCGCCGGTTCACCGACGAGCCGGTGTCCGACGAGAGCGTGCGGCGGATCATGCGCAACGCGCTGCGCGGTCCGTCGGCCGGGTACTCGCAGGGGCAGGCGTTCCTCGTGCTGCGCGGCGAGGAGCGGGCGCGGTTCTACGACTCGGTGCGCCTGTGGACCGTGGAATCGGTCAGGACCGCGCCGGTGCTCGTCGTCGCGTTCGCGGTGAAGGACGCGTACCTCGACCGGTACGCCGAGCCGGACAAGGGGTGGACCGACCGCAGCGAATCGCGCTGGCCGGTGCCGTTCTGGTACGTCGACACCGGCATGGCCGTGCTGCTGGCCCTGCAGACCGCCGTGGACGAGGGGCTGGGCGCGGTGTACTTCGGCATCGGCGCGGACGACTTCGACCGCCTCCGGGAGGAGTTCGGCGTGCCCGCCGACCACGTGCCGATCGGCGCGATCGCGATCGGGCACGGCGACGAGGACGAGATCGCGGAGGGCGCGTCGCCGCGGACCCGGAAGCGCCGGCCGTTCGAGAAGGCCGTGCGCTTCGGGCACTGGTGACGGGTCAGTCGACCTTGGCCCCGTACACGCGCTCGACCGCGATCGTCACCAGCACGCGGCGGTCCGACACCATGGCCGCCCGGTACTCGTCCCAGTCCGGGTGCTCGCCCGCGGCCTTGCGGTAGTAGTCGACCAGCGCCTCGACCTCGGGGCCGTGCGGGTCGTCGCCGGGGCCGACGATGGTCGCCGTGCCCTCGGCCGTGGCCCACTCCCAGCCGTTGGCGCTGGTCACCTCCAGCGCGACGCGCGGGTCGCGGCGGAGGTTGGCCACCTTGGCGGTGCCGGCGGAGGTGGACACCCGGATCACGCCGTCCTCCCGGTCGTAGGCCGGCGTGACCGGGGTCAGCTGCGGGCGTCCGTCGGCCTTGATCGTCGCCAGCACCCCGAGGCGGCTGTCCGCGAGCAGGGCGTGGGGGTCGAAGCGGTTGTCCGTCATGCCCCCACCAACCGCCGGCGACCGATCCCCTATTCCAGCCCGCCGCCACACGTTGGGGTGATCTTGTGCACGGGGTGCGCCGGGCCAGGTTCACCCGTTCCGACTACGGGGTCGCCATTAGCATGACGAACCGTGCGCGCCGTATTCCCGGGCTCCTTCGACCCGGCCACGCAGGGCCACCTCGACGTGGCGCGCCGGGTCGCCGGCATGTTCGACGAAGTCGTCCTGTGCGTCCTGACCAATCCGGCGAAGTCCGGGAGGCTGCCGCTCGCCGAACGGCTGGCCCTGCTGGAGGACCTGACCCGCGACCTGGACAACGTCACGGTCGACTCCAGCCCCGGCCGGCTGCTCGTGGACTACTGCCGCGGCGCCGGGATCGACGTGATCGTGCGCGGCCTGCGCACCCCGGCCGACCTCGGGCACGAGTTGCCGATGGCGCAGATGAACCGGCACCTGAGCGGCATCGAGACCCTGCTGGTCCCGACCAGCCCCGAGCAGGCATACCTCTCCTCCACCGTCGTCGCGACGACGGGACGGCGGTAACGCGGTCCCGGTGCCGGGAGCCGGCGTCGTCCGCGAAGCGGTCGGTGCCCACCAGGTGCGGAAACCGGCGGAGCCGCCCGGACCCGTTGTCCCGATGGCGGCTCCCGGGTGCGGTGGGTTCACCGCACGGCGGGACGTCCGCGCGGCTCGGGAGGCAGGAGCGGGGCACGGTCACGGAGCAGGCGCATCGCCCGGCCGCGCAGGTCCGCCACGACTCCCGCCCTTTCGCTCCGCCGTGCCGCGATCATCCGCCCGCCACGCGGGCGGGCGCAACGCGATCGTCGACAGCGAAACCGCCACCGTGGCCGTCAGCGCCAGCATCACCGCCGGCGCCAACGCCGCCCAGGGGGCGCGTTCCAGGTAGGGCAGGGACTCGGCCAGCGCCAGTCCCCACTCCGGGCTCGGCGGCGGGGCGCCCAGGCCCAGGAAACCCAGCGACGCCAACGCCAACGCGATCCCCGGCAGCCGCACGACCGCGTGCCGGGCGACCGGTCCCGCGACGGCCGGGAGGACGTGCCTGGTCCACGTCCACCACGGCGGGGCGCCGAGGGCGCGCAGGGCGGTGACGTGCGTGGCCGCGCGGTTCTCCCGCACCAGGGCCGCGGCATGGGCGGCGAGCGGTGGCCAGGACACCAGGGCCACCGCGAGGGACGCGCCCGCCGCGCCGGGTCCGGCGGTCGCCGCGACGAGGATGCCCGCGATCACCGGCGGCACGGCGTTGGCGGTCTCGGCCGCGCCCTCGGCCAGGCCCGGCAGGAAGCCGACGACCAGCGCCACCCCGAACGAGCACGCGCACACCAGCACCGTCACGGTGAGCGTGGCCGCCGCGCCGTGCCCGAGTCGGGCCAGCACGTCACGGCCCACCGCGTCGGTGCCCAACGGGTGCGCCCAGCCCGGCGGGGCGAGGCGTGCGGCCGGGTCGACCCGCAACGGGTCGCCCAGCAGGCCCCAGCCGACGACGACCGCCGGCACGAGAGCGCTCACCGCGACCACCACGCGATGCGCCCGGCCCGCCCGCACCGGCACGGGCGGCGGCGCCGGCAGGGCCGCCGCCCGCAGCGCCGGTCCGAGCATCCGCCGCCGGACGAGGTCCACCAGCACCCCGCCCGCCGACCCGAGCAACACGAGGGCGAGCACGGACCCCTGCAACAGCGGCAGGTCCTGCGCCTCGGCCGCGCCCAACGCGGTGCGGCCCAGGCCGGGCACCGCGAACACCACCTCCACCGCGACCGCTCCCCCGGTCAGCCCGACGGCGACCAGCCCGAGCTGGGGCAGCACGGCGGGCAGCGCACGACGTGCCGCGGCCCGTGCCACGACACCGGGCGGGCACCCCCACGACCGCCACAGCACGACCCACCGCTCCTCGAACACGGCGGGCGCCGCGTCGGCCACCAGCCGGCTCAGGATCCCGCCCGCCGGCAGGCCCAGCGCCAGCGCGGGCAGCACCAGGTGCCGCGGCTCCTGCCAGCCGAACGGCGGCAGCCAACCCAGCCACACCGACACCACCACGAGCAGCACCGCCGCCACCAGGAACTCCGGCAGCGCCGCGAGCACGGCCGACGCGGCCCCCGTGCCCGCGCGTCCCGTTCCCCGGGCACCGCGCACGAAGGCCGACGCCGACAACGCGCCCGCCACCACCACGGCGACCGCCAACGCCGCACCCATCAGCGACAACGACACGCCCGCCGCCGCGAGCACCGACGGCAGCACCTCGGCGCCGCCGACCCACGACCGGCCGAGGTCGCCGCGCAGCACGCCGCCCAGCCAGTCGCCGAACAACGCCACCGGACCGGCGTCGAGCCCCAGCTCCCGGCGCACCGCGGCCAACGCCTCGGCCGTGGGCTCCTGCTCGGCGGAACGCGCCCGCAGCACCGACAGGGCCGGGTCGCGCCCGGACGACCACGGCAGCAGCCCGACCACCGCGACGACCGCGGCGAGCCCGACGACACGGGCGACGAGCGCGGTCACCGCAGGCGGGTCGCGGACGTGACCAGCGTCCGCTCGCGCGGGTCCTTGGCCGAGTCGACCACCGACGTCGCGTCGCCCTGGATCACGCGTTCGTGCAGCATCGGGATCGCCGCGTCGGTCCGCAGCACCGCCGCCTCCGCCGCCAGGATCGCGGCCCGCCGCGCGTCGCCCGCCTCGGTGGCGGCGGCGGTCCGCACGGCCGCGTCCACGTCGCCGTCGCACAGCCGCGCGATGTTGAAGGAGCCGTCGCAGGTGAAGTCGGACCGCAGGTACGCCACGGGGTCGCCCGAGTCGAGCACGGTCGCCCGGGACAGGATGAACGCGTCGAACTCCCCCGCCAGCGCGTCCTCCTCGATGTGGGCGTACTCGCGCACGACCTGCGTCACGGTGAACCCGGCGTCCTGCAACTGCTGTTGCAGCACGGAGGCCACCTCGGGCAGCTCGGCGCGGTCGGAGAAGGTGGCCAGGGTGATCGCGGCGCCGTTCGGGTGGGTGGCGGCGGTGCGGCCGGTGAGCGGCGCGCGTCCGGCGGCGGCCCACGGCAGGGCCGGGCCGAGCAGCCCTTCGGCGACGTCGGCGCGGCCTTCGTACACGCCGCGGACGAGCTGCCCGGCGTCGACGGCCTCCCGCGCCGCGGCGCGCAACCCCGGATCCCGGAACGGTCCCGTCTTCGTGTTCAGGTACAGCGTGTTGGTGCGGGGCATCGGCACCTCGGTGATCGTCGCGGGGTCGAGCAGCGCGGCCTGCGACACCGGCACGGCCTCCGCGATGTGCGCCGCGCCGGCCCGGATCGCGGCGGCGCGGGCGGCGCCGTCCGGCACGAACGAGCGGCGCCGTCCGGCACGAACGAGCGGCGCCGTCCGGCACGAACGAGACGTCGATGCCCGCGGCGTTGGCCTTCGGGCCCCAGTAGCCGTCGTACCGGTCGAGCGTGGCGGTCGTCGTCCCGTTCACCGCCACCAGTTCGAACGGGCCGGTGCCCGTGCCGACCGGGTCGACCCGCCCGTCGGGGAGGTAGGCGCTCTCGGCGAGGATCGCCAGTTGCGGCGAGGACAGGCGGTGCGGGACCAGCGGGTCGGGCTCCCCGGTGGTGACGACCACGGTGTCGCCCCTCGCTTCGGCGGTCAGCTCCACGCCGTCGAGGATGCGGGGCTTGGGCACGGCGGCGGTGGCGCGGGTGAGGGTGTTGGCGACGGCGGCGGCGGTCAGCGCGGTGCCGTCGTGGAAGGTCACGCCGGGCCGGACGGTGAACTCCCAGGAGCGGTCGGAGACCCGCCGCCACGCGGTGGCCAGGCCGGGCCGGGCGTTGCCGTCCGCGTCGAGGGTGACCAGTGCTTCGGCGGTGGACCAGCGGGAGAGCTTGAACGCGTCGTCGCTGAACGGGGTCAGGCCGGACCGCGGCGGTTGCAGCATCGCGAGCTTGATCCGGCCGTCGTCGGCGGGTTCCGCGGTGGAGCACCCGGACAGCAGCAGGGCGCAGGCGGCGGCGAGCAGGGTGAGGCGGTGGCGCACGGGTCGTCCCAGCGTCGGGCGGACAGGGCCCGGCGAACCTAGCAACATGATTATCGTTCTCAATAGTGGTGTGTGGGCAGCGCCACGCGGGCCGGCCGGTACGCTCCGGCGGTCACCCGACCGCCAACAGCCACCACGGGGTACTTCGCCGACCGGGAGTTCGCCGAACCCCGGGCGGGCAACGCGCGGTTCAGCGAGTCGGCCTTCTCCGGCGTCGAGTTCACCGCCCCCGCCCACCACGACGGCCCGGCCGACGACAACGGTCACGACCACCACGACCACCAGGCGGACGTACGCGTCCAGTTCGGACCTGCCCGACGGCGGACCCGTCCCGATCACCGGCCTCGGGACGTTCCACGAGGTGCCGGGGTCGTCGCCGGGCGTCGGGACGGGCGTCGTGCCCACCTACGCGGTGGAGGTGGAGGACGGGGTCGTCCACGACGAGCCGGGGTTCGCCGCGTTCGTGCAGGAGACCCTGTCCGACCCGCGCGGGTGGACGGCGCGCGGCGACGTGGCGTTCCGCCGGGTGACCGGGCCGGCGACCCCGCGCATCAGGCTCACGTCGCAGGACACCGCCCGCGCGGTGTGCGGCTACCGGATCCCGGTGGACGTGTCGTGCCGCGACGGCGGGCTGGTGCACCTCAGCGCGGCGCGGTGGGTGCGCGGCGCGGTCGCGTTCGACGGCGACCTGGAGTCCTACCGGCGGTACGTGGTCAACCACGAGGTGGGCCACGCGCTGGGCGAGGGCCACCGGCCCTGCCCGGAGCACGGCGCGCTCGCCCCGGTGATGATGCAGCAGACGTTCGGCACGGCGAACGACGAGGTGGCCGCGATCACCGAGGGCGTGCCGCAGGACGTCGCGATCCCGTCGGACGGCAAGGTGTGCCGCCCGAACGGGTGGCCGTTCCCGTGACCCGGCCTACGACGCGCAGAACTCGTTGCCCTCGGGGTCGCGCATGACCCACCAGTGCCCGGCGGGCCCCTGGTCGACCTCGCGCACGCGGGTCGCGCCCAACCCCTCCAGCCTGGCCACCAGCGCCTCCAGCCCGCCCGGCTCGCTGTGCACGTCGATGTGCAGCCGGTTCTTGACCGACTTGCCCTCGGGCACGTCCTGGAACAGGATCCGCCGGCCGCGCCCCACGCCGCTGGTCGGGTCGAACGGGTCGTCGGGGTGGCGGATCCCGGCGAACCCGCGGAACGTCCTGCGGCCGCCGTGCTCGACCACCGCGTCCTCGCCGAGGTGCCCGGCGGCGAGCAGTTGCCCGACGAGCACGCTCGGGTCCTCCACCTCGTACTCCAGCGCGGCGGCCCAGAAGTCCGCGAGCACGGGCGCGTTCGCGCTGTCCACGACCAGCTTCCAACTCAATGCCATGTAACTGGTTATAGTGGTTACACGGGCTCGGGTGCAAACCGGCGCGGCCGCCGGGTCAGGCTCGCGCCTTGGGCGTCGCGCGCATGCTGAAGTGCAGGTACGGCGTGCCGTCGGGCAGCTCGTAGAACACCACGGGCACCCACGGCTCGTGCTCGTTGCGCCGCGCGGCGAACAGCCCGTCGTCCACCGGCACCAGCTCCGCGGTGGTCACCGCGTTGATCGCGGCCAGCTCGCCGATGCTCTCGCCGCGCAGGTGCAGCACGCCGTCCCGCTCGACCACCCGCACGTCGTAGCCCTCCCGCCGGTAGTTGCCGACGTGCGGGGCGATGTCGACCACGGGCGGCTCGGCCGGCGGCTCGAACCGCGGCACCGAGACGCCCGCGTGCTCGGTCAGCAACTCCGTGAACAGCCGCTGGTACACCTCGGCCGGCACGCCGCCGTTGGTGAGCAGCACGGCCGCCACGCCCGCCTCGGGCACGACCCGCAGGTACGCCTTCTGCCCCACCGTCGCGCCGTCGTGGCCGATGACCCGGCCGCCGGGCCAGTCGTAGACGACCCAGCCCAGGCCCCACCGCGTGCAGTCGGCGCGGCTCGTGGGCAGTTCCACCCACGGCCGCGCCATCTCGGCCACCAGCGCGGGGTCCAGGATGACGGTGCCGTCCGGCGCGCGACCGCGGTCGAGGTGCAGGCGGGCGAAGCGGAGGACGTCGGCCGCGGTCGCGTTGATCGTCCCGGCCGGCCCCGCGGACCGCGACAGCCCCCACACCGGCGCGGGCACCGGCTCCTCGCCGGGGTCGCCGAGGTGGCCCAGGGCCGAGCGGAACATCAGCACGTCCTCGGGCAGCGTCACGGTGTGGTGCGCGCCCAGCGGGTCGAGCAGCCGCTTGCGCAGCGCGACGTCCCAGATGTCGCCGGTCAGCACCTCGATGATCCGGCCGAGCACGGTGAAACCGCTGTTGCTGTAGGACATCGTGACGCCGGGCGGGTGGTTCTGGCCCAGCCGGGCGCACGCCGCGACGTAGGCGGCCACGCAGTCGTCGCCGCGCCCGGTGTCGTGGAAGAAGTCGCCGTCGATGCCGCTGGTGTGCGACAGCAGTTGGCGGGTCGTGACCGTCTTGGTCGCCACGGCGTCGGCCACGGCGAACCCGGGCAGCACCGAGATCACCGGGGCGTCCAGGTCGAGCAGCCCCTCGGCGACCAGCTGCATGATGATGGTGGCGGTGTAGAGCTTGGTGATCGAGCCGATCTGGAACAGCGAGTCCGGGGTGGCCTCGACGCCGGTGCCGCGGTGCAGCACCCCCGTCGCGCACTCGTGGATCTCCCCGTCCACCAGGACCGCCAGTGACGCGCCCGGCACCCGGTGCGCCTCGCACAGCTCCGCCAACCGCCGCTGCCAATGTCCGATGTCCATCGCCCGCACCCCCCGCATGGCGTGAATCCGACCGCAAAAAGCCTTCAGGTTGACCACGTTACCCAGATCACTGATCTATGGGAGTGGTTTCTCCTCGGTCCAGGTGTAGTCGGGGATCCGGTAGTCGCGGCACCGCGCGAGGAGGCGGTCGAAGTCATCGTCCACGAGCAGCATTTCCCGGTACGGCGGTTTGAGGAACCCTTCCGCGACCATGTGGTCGACCATCCTGACCAAGTGCGTGAAGTACCCGTCGACGTTCAGCATTCCAACCGGTTTGGCGTGCAGCCCGAGCTGGGCCCAAGTCCACACCTCGAACATCTCCTCCAGGGTGCCCGCGCCGCCCGGGAGGGTGATGAACACGTCCGCCAGCTCGGCCATCAACGCCTTGCGCTCGTGCATCGACCCCACGACGTGCAACCGGGTGAGGCCGGTGTGCGCGACCTCCCACTCGACCAGGCTGCGCGGGATCACCCCGATCACCGTCCCGCCCGCCGCCAGCGCGCCGTCGGCCAGCGCGCCCATGGTGCCGATCCGGCCGCCGCCGTACACCACCTCGACGCCCTGCCCGGCCAGCGCCGCGCCGACCCGGCGGGCAACATCGACGTGCCGCACCCGCCCGCTGGAAGATCCGCAGAACACGCACACCCGCATGCGGACACGGTAGGCGAAGCACCGGGGAGGATGACGCCGTGGACGAGGACCTGCGCGCCAAGTGGGACCGGTACGCGCCCCGGTACGACCGGGACATCCGGCCGGCCGAACGGCTCTGGCTGGCGGGCGGTCGGGAGTGGGTCTGCGCACGGGCGGAAGGCGACGTGCTGGAGGTCGCCATCGGCACCGGGTTGAACCTGCCGCACTACCCGCCCGGCGTCCGCCTGACGGGCCTGGACCTCAGCCCGGCGATGCTCGACCGGGCCCGCGCCCGCGCGGCCGACCTCGGCCTGGACGTGACCCTGTGCGAGGGCGACGCCCAGGCGCTGCCGTTCGGCGACGCCGTCTTCGACGCGGTGGTGTGCTCGCTGGGGCTGTGCGGCGTCCCGGACGACCGCGCCGCCATCGCCGAGGCGCACCGCGTCCTGCGCCCCGGCGGGCGGCTGCTGCTCCTGGACCACGTCGGCAGCGACCGCCGGCCGGTGCTGTTCCTCCAACGCCTGCTGGAGAAGCTGACCCTGCCGCTGATCGGTGACCACCAGACCCGCCGACCCCTCCCGCTGGTGGAGGCGGCGGGCTTCACCGTGCGCCGCGGCGAACGCCTCAAGCTCGGCACCGTCGAACGCCTGGAGGCGGTCAAGCCGGCGGATCCGCGCCCCGACCCCGCGCCGCCGTTGACGCCGATCACCTGACCGGAGACATGCCCCGCCTCCGGCGAGGTCGGGAACGCCACCGCCGCCGCCACGTCGGCGGGCCTGCCGGCGCGCCCGTTGGCGGGGTTGCCGACCAGCTCGCGCCGCCGCTCCTCGGGCAGCGGCGCGCCGAAGAACTCCGTCTCCTCCGTGACGCCCGGCGACAGGACGTCGACCGTGATGCCCCGGCCGCGGGACGGCGGCGGGCCAGGTCGCCGCCCGCGTTGTTCACCAGCACGACTTGTTCGGGCGACTCGGCCGACGCCGCCGCCACGGCCGCCGGGTCCGCCGCGTCGAACGCGACCGCCCGCGCGCCGGCCTCCGCCGCGGCGGCCGGTGATCACCACGTCCGGGCCGCGCTTCACCAATTCGGCGGTCACCGCCTTGCCGATCCCCGTCCCGCCACCGGTCACGACCGCTGTTCTCGTCATGCGACGGTCATATCAGCCCGGATTCCCCGGGGCGATCCGCTCCTCGACCCGAGGATTCGCGGAAATGTTCACACTCGTGAAGCGGAAGTCACACGATCGCTGCTCAAATTCAGCCGAAGGTGGAGTCGGCCGACCGCCGACGCCATTCCCGAACTACCTTCCGACGAAAACCCCGTGCCTGGTGGAGGTGTTCGTCGTGCAGGTCAACCCGTGGCTGGTCCTCGCGGCGAGGGCGAGGTGACGCGGCAGGGGGCAGGCGGTCCCGGACATCACGGGCCCGATGGCCGGGCCAACGCCTCTACCTCGTCATGGACAACTCCCCGCCCACCGTGGCCCCGACGTCCGAGGCCGGGCCGCCCGACGCCGGCGCGATGTTCCCACCGACCTCCAGCTCCCGGCCGAACCGGACCGACGCCGAGTTCACCGCCCTGCGCTGCACAGCGATGCCCCAGGGCGGGCTCAACAGCTGAGGGAAACGGAAGGTGACTGGCCGACCAGGCGGATGGCCGGCGGGTAGTAGCCGGGTGGCGCGGTGAAGATGACGTCGGCCACACCGATGTAGCTACCGGCGGCGCACGGCGCCGAGGCGGGGGCGGAGAGGCTGGCGACGTTGGCCTGGACTCGTGCGCCGGTGCCGACGACGGTCGTCCCGCCCCGGAACAAGCCCGTGACCACGTCGATGCTCCCGACCGCGTAGTCGCACACCCCACGGCCCACCACGTTGATCGTGCCGGGGACGTGCGAGGAGTTGTGCGGGTAGTCGCTGATCGCGTTGCACGTGATCACCGGCGGGCCGCTCGTGCCGGCGGCCTCCCCCTGTCGGGAATCCAGTCTGCGCAGGACGACCGCCGATTCCGGGACCGCCTGCGTTGCCGACGCCTGCTGTAGTCGAGGTCGTTCGGCGGTGGCGGACGACGCGGTGGCCACACCGGACGAGGCCATCAGCGCGGCGGTCGCGGCTACCGCCATGACGACGGACGACCAAGCCGTGGCGCGGATTCGCATGGACATCTCACCTTTCCCGTCAATGGCAATGGAACGAGTCGCTCATTGCAGACAGGACGTTAGAGTTCACGTCTGGACGGACTCTGGACGGACTCTGGATGTCGATTGGACGGTGCCGGGAATCTTGATCGAGCTGCAGAAGTCGGACGAGACCGTGCAGGTCCGGGCGATCAGGCGGATCCGTCGCCGGGCCGATCAGGGGTCAACGTTCCGAGGTGCGGCATTGGACGACCAGCTCGCCCGACACCGGCACGAGCGGCGCGCGGCGGTTGTCCACGACCGCGAGGGACGGTCGCGGACCGCCGCGCCACTGCCCGCCCGCCAGCGGCAGCGTCGCCACGCCCGGCACGGGACCGCGGGTCCAGTCGAGCACGCCGGCCACCGTCGCCAACCGGGTCCGCGACAGCACCTCGGTGACCGGGGTGGACGCGTCCGCCTCGCCGAGCGCGTGCACCGCGACCTCGAACAGGGCGTGCGCGAGCCCGAGCGGTTGCAGCCACACCGACCCGGTGGCGTCCTCGTAGGCGCGGGCGAGGTCGCGCGGCGTCCGCCCGCCGCGGCCGACGTGCTCGTGCTCCGGCGTCCACGAGACGATCGTGGCGACCCGCGCCAGCCCGTGCCGGGCCACGCCGAACGGGTAGGTCAGCCACCGCGAGCACGTCACCAGCCGGGGCCGTCGCGCCCGCACCACCTCGGCCAGGTCGGCGGCGGTCGCGGCGCTCGTCACCACCTCCACGTCGCCGACGGCGGGCACGACGCCGCTCGACTCCCGGTACGGCAGGTCGACCAGGCGGTGCCCGCGCGCGGTGGCGACGGGCGCGAACCACCGCCGCAGCGCGCCGCCCTGCGGGCCGTCGTTCCACACGCACCCGACGGTCCGCGCCGCGCCCAGCCGCTCCCACAGGTCCGCGAACACCGACGCGATGTCGTCCACGCCCCAGCAGAAGTGGAACGCCGTCCCCGGCCACCGCCGGGTGTGGTGGAACACCTGCCAGGGCAGCGTCGTGGACACGCACGGCACCTCGCGCTCGGCGCAGGCGTCCACGACGGCGGGCAACGTCGTCGTGCCGCCCAGCGTCACCACGACCCGCGCGCCGGCCCCGACCGCGGACCGGACCGCCGCCCGCGCGCCCGCCGGCGTCGAGCCGGTGTCGCGCAGCAGCACCTCGACGGGCCACGGCCGGGCCGTGGCGACGAACTCCAGGGGCACGCCGAGCGGCGACAGGCGCCCGGTCCGCGCCAGGACGACCCCGATCTTCGGAAGCGGCACGCCGGGCAACCTAGCGAGACGGCCCGTTCCACGATCGGGCGATCCCCGACCGGGTCAGCCGCTTTTCGACGCGCCTTCGTCGAACACGTTCGACGGATTTGTCGAATGGCAGCCGGGTCGCACGTCGAATGATTTCGACCCGGAACCCGAATTCCGCATCCGCCGACCGCGCCGCGCTGTCGATTCCAGTCGAAACTCTTGCGTCACCCATCCGTTACCGCCAACATCATGGCGAGGCAGCGCCGGAACACGCCGCCGCGCCCGGTCTCCCGTCGCGGCGCGCCGGTGTGCCGGGCGGCGACCGGCGCATTCGAGTGCACACCGCGCCCGGCCACGACGTCCGCGCACGTTCGGTTCCCACCCCTCCCGCTGCCGCACGCGATTACGAGGAGCGTCATGGCCGATATGCGCGACAAGCTGAGAAAAATCCGTTGGCGGGTTGGCCTGCTGGCCACCGGAATGGCCTCGCTGCTCGCCGGCATGGGTGTTGTCGCGGTCACCGACGCCCAGGCGGCGGCGGGCTGCCGGGTGGCGTACTCGGTCCCCAGCCAGTGGCAGGGCGGGTTCAGCGGCAACGTCACCATCACCAACCTGGGTGACCCGATCGCCGGGTGGCGCCTCACGTGGGCGTTCCCGGCCGGGCAGACCGTGACCCAGGCGTGGAACGCCACCGTCACGTCGTCGGGCGGCCAGGTCACCGCGACCAACGTCGGCTACAACGCCAACATCCCCACCAACGGCACGGTGTCGTTCGGCTTCAACGGCTCGTGGTCGGGCTCGAACCCGGCCCCGACGTCGTTCGCGCTCAACGGTGTCAACTGCACCGGCGACACGACGACCACGACCACCACGACGACCACCACCACGACCACCACGACCGGCAACCCGCCGACCGGTGACGCCATGGCGCGGGTCGCGGAGATGCAGCCCGGCTGGAACCTCGGCAACTCGCTCGACGCCACCGGCAGCGACGAGACCTCGTGGGGCAACCCGCGCATCACCGAGGCGTTGCTGGACAACGTCCGGGCGCAGGGCTTCAAGAGCATCCGCATCCCGGTCACGTGGAGCGCGCACCAGGGCGGCGCGCCGGGCTACACCATCGAGGCGGCCTACCTCGCGCGGGTGAAGGAGGTCGTGAACTGGGCGTTGGCCGACGGCTTCTACGTCATGGTCAACATCCACCACGACTCGTGGCAGTGGATCAACGCCATGCCGACCGACCGGACGAACGTGCTGGCCCGGTACAACGCGGCGTGGACGCAGATCGCGGCCGCGTTCCGGGACGCCTCGCCGAAGCTGATGCTGGAGAGCGTCAACGAGCCGCAGTTCGCCAACAGCTCGGGTGACGCCCAGAACGCGCAGCTGCTGGACGAGCTGAACAAGTCGTTCCACCGGATCGTGCGCGCCTCGGGCGGCAACAACGCCACCCGCCTGCTCGTGCTGCCCACCCTGCACACGTCGTCGGAGCAGGCGCGGGTGGACGAGCTGGTCGCCACCTTCACCGCGCTGAACGACCCGAACCTGATCGCGACGTTCCACTTCTACGGCTACTGGCCGTTCAGCGTGAACGTGGCGGGCGGGACGAAGTTCGACGCCACCGTGCAGAAGGACCTGACCGACTCGTTCGACCGCATGCACAACGCGTTCGTGGCCCGCGGCATCCCGGTGATCCTCGGCGAGTACGGCCTGCTGGGCTTCGACCGGCACACGGGCACCATCCAGCAGGGCGAGAAGCTGAAGTTCTTCGAGTTCCTCGGCTACTACGCCCGCACCAAGAAGATCACCACGATGCTGTGGGACAACGGCCAGCACTTCGGCCGCACGTCGTTCCAGTGGAGCGACCCGGAGCTGTGGGCGCAGATCAAGTCGAGCTGGACGACCCGGTCCGGCACGGCGTCGTCGGACCAGGTGTTCAGCGCCAAGGCGTCGGCGGTCACCGACAAGACGCTGACGCTCAACCTGAACGGCACCACGTTCTCCGGCCTGCGCCAGGGCTCGACGGACCTGGTGCGCGGCACGGACTACACGGTCAGCGGCGACCAGTTGACCATCAAGGCGTCGCTGATCACCCGGTTGAGCGGGTCGCGGGCGTACGGGACGAACGCCACCCTGCACGCCCGGTTCTCGGCGGGCGTGCCGTGGCGGATCAACCTGGTCACCTACGACACGCCGGTGCTGTCGAACGCGACCGGCACGACCGGCGCGTTCGCCATCCCGACCCAGTTCCGCGGCGACCAGCTCGCCACCATGGAGGCCAGGTACGCCGACGGCACCAACGCCGGGCCGCACAACTGGACCTCGTTCAAGGAGTTCGACGTGACCTTCGCGCCGAACTACACCGCGAACACGACCGTGCTGAAGCCCGAGTTCTTCGCCGAGGTCAACGACGGCGCGCGGGTGACCTTGACGTTCCACTACTGGAGCGGCGCGAAGCTCACCTACTACGTCACCAAGTCCGGCACGTCGGTCACCGGCTCCACCTCCTGACCGGTCGCGCCACGGCGCCGGGGGGCCCCCCCCCCCCTGGGACCCCCCCCCCCCCCCGCCGCCGTGCGTTTGGGTTTTTTGGGTAAACGCCGGGATGGCGCGGTGACAATTACCTCCCGCACCAGTACCTCCCGCGCCA
>NZ_JBHYXZ010000076.1:23986-40601 GCF_042752395.1 Actinosynnema sp. NPDC059335
TCACCGCCCCCCCCCCCCCCCCCAGCCCCCCGCCCCCCCCCCCGCCCCGGCCCCCGCCCCCCCCGCCCCGCGCCCCCCCCACGTCCGGGCCGCCCTCGGCGGCCAACGGCACCGGCTAGCGCCAGCGCTGGTTGGCGTAGGTCGGGTAGCAGGGGTAGACCTCGACCCGGTTCTCGTACTGGGCGAGGTAACCGCCCCCGGTCAGGCACAGGCGCGGATCGGCGCCGTAGCGGTAGAGGTACTCCGGGGTGCCGAGCCAACTGGTGCCCACCTGCTCCCGGAACCACAGCAGGTAGGCGTCGCGGGTGGTGCCCGGGTCGCAGGGGTACCCGCCCACCGGGCTGTGGGAGTATCCGGCCGAGCCGAGGCACAGGCGCTTGCCCGGCGCGTACAGGAGGTGACCGACCCGGCCCGCGGAGTCCACCACCGGGCGGACGAGGAAGTCCTCGTGCTCGCTCGCGCCGTAACGGGTCATGACCGACTCGAACGAGTACACCATCGTCAGGACCTTGGTCGTGGGCGGGTCGCTGATCGGCGCCGGCTGCACCAACGGCGCGCTGTAGGTCATCCACTGCTCGTCCCGCGCACCGCAGTGGTCCATGAACAAGGGCCGGCCCTTCACCGACGGCACGGTCAGGCACAGCCCGCCCAGCCCGACCAACCGGAACCCGCCGTTGCCCGTGGTGTCGATCCGCCACAGCTGGGGGTCGCCGTCGTAGCAGGGCCAGCTCCAGACGGGCGTGCCGGGCGCGGTGTTGCCCCACTCGACGTCCACGCACAGGTTGCTGTGCGCGGCGCGCACCGAGAAGTAGCCGGGCCGCCGCCGGCTCTCCTCCCACACGAAGAACTGGTTGGCGTAACCGACGAACGGGTAGGACACGACTTCTGCGCCCTGGCCGCCACCACCGCCCACGTCCCACACGAAACCGCTGTGCAGCCCTGCCATCACCACGCCGCTGCCGGTGCGCAGCGCCGTCGGCGGCGAGGCGTGCGCGGCCGGCGCCGCCGCGACCGCGGCCACGGGCAGGCCCAGCAGCACCGAGAGGACGATCGGCAGCAGGCGGGATCTCCCGCGTGATCGCCGGCTGAACACGAACATGGCACGTTCCCTTCCCCGGAGGCGACGCCCACGGCCGGGCGGCGGTCGTCATCGTCCCCGGCGGTGAACGCGCTGTCGTCCTGGGAAACCAGGAGTTCCCGGCGGGCGGCGCCGAGCGCGCGGGCTTCCCGGCCACGCCCCGGCCGACGGGGTCAGCGCCGCGCGCCCGATCGCGCGTACGCGCCCGGCGCGGTGCCGAGCATCCGGCGGAAGTGCCGGGTCAGGTGCGACTGGTCGTAGAACCCGACGGCGGGCGCGACCTCGGCCGGCGGCACGCCGTCGAGCAGCAGGCGGCGGGCCAGGTCGACGCGCCGGCCGGTGAGGTACCGGTGCGGCGGCAGGCCGAACTCGCGGGTGAACGCGCGGACCAGGCGTTCGGGGCCGGCCGCCAGCCGGGCGGCGGCGTCGGTCAGGGTGAGGCCGTCCGTCACGTGCGCGTCCAGCAGGTCCCGCAGCGCGCGGGCCAGGCCCGGCTCGGGGGTCGGCGCGGTCGGCTCGCGCCGGCGCAGGTGGGCCTGCACCCGGTCGCGGACCAGGGCCAGCCTGGACTCGGCCTCCCACTCGTCGCCGCCGCGCAGCACCCCGTGCAACTGGTGCACGCGCAGCCGCAGCGCCGGGTCGGCGAACGCCGGGCGGTCGACCGCCGCGCCGACCAGGTCCGTGCCCAGCACCTCCGGGTCCAGGTACAGCACCCGCTTGCCGAAGCCCTCCGGGGTCGCGTTGCGCCCGTCGTGCGGCACGTGCGGCGGCAGCAGGGTGACCGAGGCGGGCGGCGCGCCGTGCTCGCGGTGGTCCAGGCCGTAGGTCACCGTGCCGGTGTCCACCAGCAGCAGCGTCCACGCGGCGTGCGTGTGCGCCGGGTAGGCGTGGTCGGTGAAGTGCGCGTGCAGCACCTCCACGATGCCCGGCACGGCGGGCCGCCACGCGGCGATGTCAGGGCCCACGTCAAGAACGTACAAGACGCCGCCGGGCCGCACCGGCGACGGTGTCCGGGTGCAACGATTCGACACGAAGTTCGCCCTCCTGCTCCGGGACGACCTCGCGCCGTGGCAGGCGCTCAACGTGACCGCGTTCCTGGCCGGCGGCCTCACCGCCGCCGTGCCCGAGGCGGTCGGCGAGCCGTACGAGGACGCGGACGGGACGCGGTACCTGCCCATGCTCGGCCGGCCGGTGGTCGTGCTGACCGGCGGCAAGGAGGTCCTGACCGCCGCGCACGCCCGCGCGGTCGGGCGGGGGCTCCCGCTGGCCGTGTTCACCTCCGACCTGTTCGCCACCGGCAACGACGTGGACAACCGCGCCGCCGTGCGCGCCGTGCCGCGTGACGCGCTCGACCTCGTGGGCATCGGGGTGCACGGCCCGCGCAACGCGGCGGACAAGGTGCTCAAGGGCGCTCGGATGCACCCCTGACGGCCACTCCGGGCCATGGTCGAACACCGGTCGCGGGCTGATCGAAGGGGGGTCGGCGGCGTGGACGCCGACCCCCGCGCACCCGGACCGGTCAGAAGTCGTACCGGTCGATGTTGCCCGCGTCGAAGGTCGTCGGCGGCCCGAGGACGATCTCGCCGTTCTCGCCGATGGTCCGCTCGCCGAGCCTGCCCGCCTTGAGCTTCTCCCCCTCCGCGCCGGTGATCTGCCCGGACGCGAGCGCGGCGGCGGCGTAGCCCGCCAGGTAGCCCAGTTCCCGCGGGTCCCACAGCGCGAACTCCGTGACCGTGCCGTCCTTGACGAACTGCCGCATCTGGTTCGGCGTGCCCAGCCCGGTGAGCGCCACCTTCCCCTTGTGCGGAGAGGAGGACAGGTACCGCGCGGCGGCGGAGATGCCCACCGTCGTCGGCGACACGATCCCCTTCAGGTCCGGGATGGACTGCAACAACGCCTGCGTCTCCTGGAACGACTTCTGGTCGTCGTCGTCCCCGTACGCCACCTTGACCAGTTCGAGGCCGGGGTGCTGCGCCAGCTCGTCCTCCATGAACCCGATCCAGGTGTTCTGGTTGGTGGCGTTGGGCGTGGCGGACAGGATCGCGATCTTGCCCCGGCCGCCGACCTGCCGCGAGATCAGCCGGATCTGGGACCGCCCGATCTCCTCGGAGTCGGCCTGGTTCACGAACACCTGGCGCGCGTCGGGCGCGGCGTCGGAGTCGACCGTCACCAGGGCGATCCCCTTGGCCATCGCGTCCTTGAGCGCGGGCGCGACGGCGTTCGGGTCGTTGGCCGCGATCACGATCGCGTCCTGCCGCTGCTGCACGAGCGTGTTGATGTAGGAGACCTGCGAGGAGGCCGACGCGTCGGAGGGGCCGACCTCCTTGCCCTCGCCCTTGACCTCGGTGACCGCCTCGATGCCGCCCCGGTCCATGACGATCTCGTACGGGTTGTCCACCTCCTTGGGCAGGAAGGCGATCTTCAGCCCTTCCTCGACCGGCGCGTTCGGGTCCGCGGTCCCGACCGGCCCCGTGCCGCGGCCCGCGTCCTGCCCCGCGGTGGAGTCCTTGGTCGTCCCGCCGCACGCCGCGACGAGCACGAGGGCGAGCGCGACCCCGGCCAGCTTCGGCGCCGTGTGGAGCTTCATCGTGGTTCCTCCAGGGGTGAGACGGGTCGTCGTCCGCGCAGCACCCTCGCGGCGACCGGCACGAGCACCGAGACGATCAGCAGCAGGCCGTTCACGACGTTCTGGACCTCGTTGGTCACGTCGTTGAGGAACAGCACGTTGCGCAGCCCCGCCATCAGCAGCAACGCGCTCGCCACGCCGAGCACGGTGCCGCGCCCGCCGAAGATCGACACCCCGCCCAGCAGCACCGCCGTGACGGCGACCAGCTCCAGGCCGTTCGCGTTGTCCGCGCGGGCGCTGTTGTACCGCAGCGTGTAGATCAACGACGCCACCCCGCACAGCACGCCGGACACGACGTACAGGGTGAACTTCACGCGGTCGACCCGGATGCCGGAGAACCGCGCGGTCTGCTCGCCGAGACCGATGGCGTACAGCGCGCGCCCGACCGGCGTGTGGTGGACGACCACCGCGGCCACCAACCCGACCACGAGCACCGGGATCAGGGCGTACGGCAGGAAGGTGCCGGGGACGAGGTCGGTGGCGAACGGCCGGTAGTTCTCCGGGAACCCGGTCACCGCGCCGTCGCCGAGCACCCCGTACGCCAGCCCCCGGTACAGGCCCAGCGTGCCGATCGTGACGGCCAGCGCGGGCAGCCCGAACCCCACCACCAGGCCCCCGTTGACCGCGCCCAGCAGCGCGCCCGCCACCAGCACCGCCGGCACGACGGTCTCGAACGGCACGCCGGCGTCCCACAGCACGCCGATCAGCGCGGAGCAGAAGCCGAGGACGGACGCCACCGACAGGTCGATCTCGCCGGTCAGCACGATCGGCAGCAACGCCATCGCCAGCAGCGCCACCTCGGTGAAGTCCTGGAGCAGGAAGCCGACGTTGCCCGCGTCGGCGAAACCGGGCGTGCCGGTCGAGCCGAACGCGAACACCGCGTCGCACAGCAGGAGCAGGACCACTTCCCAGCGCACCAGCCGGTCACGCACGACCGAGGCTCCTCTCCCGGCGCAGGCGGGCGGCCACCCGCAGCATCACGGCCCGGTCCAGCGAGATGGCCAGCAGCAGCGCCGCGCCGTCCACCGCCCGCTGCCAGAACGCGGGCACGCCCAGGACCGGCAGCGCGCCGCTGATCGTGGTGAGCAGCAACGCGCCGAGCACCGCGCCCTGCACGAAGCCGCTGCCGCCGAAGATCGCCACCCCGCCGACCACGACGGCCGCGACCACGGCCAGCTCGCGGCCCGTGCCCACGGAGGCGTTGACCGTGCCGAAGTAGGCCGCGTGCAGCACGCCCGCCAGGCCGACCAGCGCGCCGGACACGACGAACGCGGTGAACACCCGCCTGCCCGCCGGGATGCCCGCCAGCCGCGCCGCCTCCGGGTTCGACCCGATGGCGTACAGCTCCCGGCCGGACCGCCAGTTGTGCAGCGCGTACCCGATCACGACCAGCGCCGCCAGGGCGATCAGGGTCAGGTTGGGCACGCCGAGCACCGCGCCGCTGCCGAACGCGAGGAAGTCCGGCGACATCCGGTCGGCGTTGACCTGCCGCACGCCGGTCGCGCTCGCCCAGCCGTAGTCCAGGCCGCGGAACACGTAGAGCGTGCCGAGCGTGACCACCAGCGCGGGCACCTTGGCCACCGCGACCAGCGCGCCGTTGACCGCGCCGCAGACCGCGCCCAGCGCCATGCCCGCCGCCACCACCAGGACGACCGGCAGGTCCCGGTCGGCGAGGAACAGCTGCCCGGACAGGAACGCGGCGAGGCCCATCACGGAGCCGACGGACAGGTCGATGTTCCGGGTGATCACCAGCAGCGCCTGGCCGATGGCCAGCAGCGCGATGACGGAGGCGTTGAGGAACAGGTCGTGCAGCCCCTGCGCGTTGAGGAACGACGGCCGCACCGCCGCGGTGCCGGCCACCACCACGACGAGCGCGATCACGACGCCCAGCTCGCGGCCGGACAGCAGGGCGCGCGGCCTCATGCCGCGCTCCCGGTCGCCGCGCGCATCACGGCCTCCTCGGTCGCCTCCGCGCCGGACAGCTCCGCGGCGATCCGCCCCTCGTGCACCACCAGCACCCGGTCGGCCATGCCCAGCACCTCGGGCAGCTCGGACGAGATCAGCAGGATCGCCATCCCGCCCGCCGCGAGGTCGGCCAGCAGGGCGTGCACCTCGACCTTCGTGCCGATGTCGATGCCCCTGGTCGGCTCGTCCACGATGAGCACGGACGGTTCGGTGGCCAACCACTTGCCCAGCACGACCTTCTGCTGGTTGCCGCCGGACAGCGTGGCGGCCGGGTCGGTCCAGCGGCCGACCTTCACCGAGAGCCGCCCGCCCCACTCCCGCGCCAGCGCCCGTTCCCGGCGGCGCCGGGTGATCCCGAGGGGCGAGACGCGCCGCAGCCGGGCCAGGCTCGCGTTGCGCTCCACCGACAGCTCCGGCACCAGGCCCTGCTCGCGGCGGTCCTCCGGCACCAGCGCCACACCGCGGTCGATGGCGGCCCGCGGGTCGCCGGGCGGCAGCTCGACGCCGTCCACCCGGACCGTGCCCGCGTCCCGGCCGTCCACCCCGAACACCGCCCGCGCCACCTCCGTGCGGCCGGAGCCGACCAGCCCGGCCAGGCCGACGATCTCGCCGCGCCGCACCTCGAAGGAGACGTCGCGGAACACGCCGGCGCGGGTCAGGCCCTCCACCACGAGCCGGGGTTCGCCGACCTCGGTGCGGCGGGCGGGGAAGAGCTGCTCGACCGAGCGGCCGACCATGCGCCTCACCAGCTCGTCGTGCCCGACCTCCGCGATGGGGTCGGTCGACACGAGCGCGCCGTCGCGCAGCACGGTCACCCGGTCGCACAGCTCGTACATCTCCTCCAGGCGGTGCGAGATGAACAGCAGCGCCGCGCCCCGTTCGGCGAGCCCGCGCGCCACCCGGAACAGCCGCCGGGCCTCGACAGCGGACAGCGCGGCGGTCGGCTCGTCCATCACGATCACGCGGGCGTCGGCCGACAGCGCCTTGGCGATCTCGATGATCTGCTGGTCCGCGATCGACAGGCCCCGGGTGGGCCGGGCCGGGTCGATCGGGACGCCGAGGAGGTCGAGCAGCTCGGTCGTGCGCCGGTGCATCTCCCGGCGGTCGATCCGCCGGCCCCGGCGCAGCGGCTGCCGACCCATGAAGACGTTCTCGGCCACGCCGAGGTCCGGGAACTGCACGGGTTCCTGGTGGATCACCGCGACCCCGCGCCGCCGGGCGTCGCGCGGCGAGGCGAACCGCACCGGTTCGCCGTCGAGCAGCACCTCGCCCGCGTCCGGCCGGTGCTCGCCGCCGATGATCCGCACCACGGTCGACTTGCCCGCTCCGTTCTCCCCCGCCAGCGCGTGCACCTCGCCCGCGTGCAGCGAGAGCGAGACGCCGCGCAACGCCCGGACGGCCTGGAACGACTTCCCGACGTCGCGGAGTTCGAGCAACGGGCGCACGCGGACCTCGCTCTCGCGGAACGTTGTGAAACGTTTCATTCCCGGCGACCGACGTTATCCAGGTCACATCGGTCCGTCAAGGCGGGCGATTCGGCTGAGACGTTTCATCGCGCGCCGGGACCGGGCCTGCGCGCGGTCCCCATCCAGGCCGTCACGCAGCGTCGCGGCCGATCGTGGGTCCTCGCCGCCGAACGTGTTCGACGACAACGTCGTTCTCGCACATGTGGAGGTGGCGTGCGCGCAGCATCCCTCGGGCGCGGACTCCCGACGATCACCCTCGTGGCCGCGTCGGTCACGACTTCGGCCTGGACGGCCCCGGCCGTGGCCCGGGGGCGAACGCCTGAACCGCGGTGTGGTCAGCGTCCACACCGGCGACGGCGACTACGTCGGTTGGCGCGTGCCGGCCGGTGACGCGCCGGGCACCGCCTTCAACCTCTGCCGCGACGGGGTGAAGGTCAACGCGACCCCGATCACCGGGGCGTCGAACCACGTCGACAGGGGCGCGCCGGCCGACGCCGAGCACGTCGTCCGGGCCGTCGTGGGCGGGGTGGAGCAGGTGTCCGCAGTCGCCGACGACCCTGCGGTGCGGTTCACCGAGTGCCGACTACGTGCCGCCGCGCGGGGGACGCGGCGATGGGCGGCAGGACCGGGCCGGCACGGCGGTCACCGGTAGTCGCCGGACTCCGCCGTTCGTGCCGCCACGGATGTGTGACGGAACACGGCACGGGGCTCGTCGTCGTCAACAAGGCGTAAAGGACCCGATCGGGGGTGTCAGTACCCCGTCAGGCCGCACGGAATGCCCGGTCCGGGGATGCACCCTGTTCGGTGTCATCACCCTCGTGGGTTCGAGCGTCGGGAAGGGAGCGCGCACATGGCCGATATGGCCTACGTGGTGCTGCTGATCGGTGTGTTCCTGCTGTTGGCACTGACCGTGCGCGGACTGGGGCGGTTGTGAGCGGCACCGGGCCGGTCGCCAACGTCGTCGGCGGTGTCCTGGCGCTCGCGCTGATCGTGTACCTGTTCGTCGCGCTGATCAGACCGGAGAAGTTCTGATGTCCACCACGGTGGCCGGTCTGCTCCAGGTCGGCGTGCTGGTCGTCGCGTTGGCCGCGGTGCACCGGCCGTTCGGCGACTACCTGGCCCGCGTCTACACCGGCACCCGGCACTCCCGGGTCGAGCGGGCCGTCTACCGGCTCGCCGGGGTCGATCCCGCTTCCGAGCAGCGCTGGGGGACCTATGCGCAAGGTGTGATCGCGTTCTCGTTCGTCGGCGCGGTGGTGCTGTACGCGTTGCAGCGGATCCAGTCGGTGCTGCCGTTCGACCACGGGCGCGGGAACGTGCCGGCCGCCATGGCGTTCAACACCGCGGTCAGCTTCGTGACGAACACCAACTGGCAGTCCTACGTCCCCGAGACGGTCATGGGGCACACGGTGCAGATGGCCGGCCTGACGGTGCAGAACTTCGTGTCCGCCGCGGTGGGCATGGCGGTGGCGGTCGCGTTGGTGCGCGGGTTCGTGCGGCACCGGACCGATCGGTTGGGGAACTTCTGGGTCGACCTGGTGCGCGGCACGGTCCGGGTCCTGCTGCCGGTGTCGTTCGCGTTCGCGGTCGTGCTGGTCGTGACGGGGGTCGTGATGAGCCTGAAGTCCGGGGTGGACGTCGACGGGCGGACCGTGGCCACCGCGCCGGTCGCCTCGCAGGAAGCGATCAAGGAGCTGGGCACGAACGGCGGCGGTGTGCTCAACGCCAACTCGGCGCACCCGTTCGAGAACCCCAACGCCTGGTCGAACCTGATCGAGGTGTTCCTGATCCTGGTCATCCCGGTCAGCCTGACCCGCACGTTCGGCACGCTGGTCGGCGACCGCCGGCAGGGCTACGTGCTGCTGTCGGTGATGGGCGTGATCTGGTCGCTGATGCTCACCGTCATCTGGGTCGCGGAGGCGGCCGGCCTGCGTCCCCTGGAGGGCAAGGAGCTGCGGTTCGGCGTTCCCGGCTCGGCGTTGTTCGCCAACTCCACCACGGGCACGTCGACCGGCGCGGTGAACTCGATGCACGACAGCTTCACCGGGCTGGGCGGTGGGGCGGCGTTGCTGAACATGCTGTTCGGCGAGATGACGCCCGGCGGTGCCGGCACCGGTCTCTACGGCATCCTCGTCATGGCGGTCATCGCGATGTTCCTGGCGGGCCTGATGGTCGGCCGCACGCCGGAGTACCTGGGCAAGAAGCTCGGCCGTCGGGAGGTCACGGCGGCGGCCGTGGCGATCCTGGCCATGCCGACGGTGATGCTGCTCGGCGCGGGCGTCGCCGCGATCCTGCCCGGCACCCGAGGCTCGCTCAACAACCCCGGCGCGCACGGCCTGTCGGAAATCCTCTACGCGTACGCGTCGGCGTCGAACAACAACGGCAGCGCCTTCGCGGGCCTCACCGTGACCGGTGACTGGTTCCAGGCGTCGCTGGGCGTGTGCATGGCGGTGGGCCGGTTCGTCCCGATCATCGCGGTGCTGTGCCTGGCCGGCTCGCTGGCCGCGCAGCGGAAGGCGCCCGAGACGCCCGGCGCCCTGCCGACCACGGGCCCGCTGTTCGCCACGCTGCTGGGCGGCGCGATCGTGCTGGTCGCCGCGCTGACCTTCGTGCCCGCTCTCGCCCTCGGTCCCATCGCGGAGGCCCTGCTGTGACCACCACGACCGCACACTCGCGGGAGATCCGCGAACGCCACGCGCGGAACCCGGGCCGCCAGGTCGCGGCGGGCGCGTTCCACCCCCGGCAGCTGGTCGAGTCCTTCCCGGACGCGCTGCGCAAGCTGCACCCGCGTCACCAACTGCGCAACCCGGTCATGTTCGTCGTGTGGATCGGCTCGCTGCTGGTGAGCGTGTTCGCCATCGGCGACCCCGGCGTGTTCACGATCGCGGTGGCGGCGTGGCTGTGGGCGACCGTCCTGTTCGCCAACCTCGCCGAGGCCGTCGCCGAGGGCCGGGGCAAGGCGCAGGCCGACTCCCTGCGCCGCACCAAGAGGGACGCCGTCGCCCGCCGCCTCGCCGAGGACGGCGGCGAGGAACGCGTCCCCGGCGCCGAACTGCGCGTCGGCGACCTCGTCGTGGTCGAGGCGGGCGAGGTGATCCCGGGTGACGGCGACGTGGTCGAGGGCATCGCCACGGTGGACGAGTCGGCGATCACCGGCGAGTCCGCCCCCGTCATCCGGGAGTCGGGCGGCGACCGGTCGGCCGTGACGGGCGGCACCACGGTGTTGTCGGACCGGGTCGTCGTGCGGATCACCACCAAGCCCGGCGAGTCGTTCGTCGACCGGATGATCGCGCTGGTGGAGGGCGCGCGGCGGCAGAAGACGCCCAACGAGATCGCGTTGACGATCCTGCTGTCCACGCTGACGGTCATCTTCCTGCTCGCGGTGGTGGCGTTGCAGCCGTTCGCGGTCTTCTCCGGCGGCGAGCAGTCGGTGGTCGTGCTGACCGCCCTGCTGGTGTGCCTGATCCCGACCACGATCGGCGCGCTGCTGTCCGCGATCGGCATCGCGGGCATGGACCGGTTGGTGCAGCGCAACGTGCTGGCGACGTCGGGCAAGGCCGTCGAGGCGGCCGGTGACGTCGACACCCTGCTGCTGGACAAGACCGGCACCATCACCTGGGGCAACCGGCGGGCGACGGAGTTGATCCCGGTCAACGGGACCGGGATGGACGTGCTCGTGGACGCCGCCCGGTTGTCGAGCCTGGCCGACGGCACGCCCGAGGGCCGCAGCATCATCGAGCTGTGCGTGACCGGGCACGGCCGCTCCGCCGAGCCCGCCGACGCGGAGCGCGCCGGCGAGTTCGTGCCGTTCACCGCGCAGACCCGGATGAGCGGTGTCGACCTGGACGGCCGCCGCATCCGCAAGGGCGCGGCGAGCGCGTTCACCCTGGACGACACCACCAGGGCCGTGGTCGACGCGATCGGCGAGCAGGGCGGCACCCCGCTCGTGGTGGCCGAGAACGACGTGGTGCTGGGCGTGGTCCGCCTGTCGGACGTGGTCAAGCCCGGCATGCGGGAGCGGTTCGCCGAGCTGCGCGCCATGGGCATCCGCACGGTCATGGTCACGGGCGACAACCCGTTGACCGCCAGGGCCATCGCCGACGAGGCCGGGGTGGACGACTTCCTCGCCGAGGCCAGGCCCGAGGACAAGATGGCCCTGATCCGCGAGGAGCAGGAGGGCGGCAAGCTGGTCGCGATGACCGGTGACGGCACCAACGACGCCCCGGCCCTCGCCCAGTCCGACGTCGGCGTGGCCATGAACACCGGCACCTCGGCCGCCAAGGAGGCCGGGAACATGGTCGACCTGGACTCCGACCCGACCAAGCTGATCGAGATCGTGGAGATCGGCAAGCAGCTGCTGATCACGCGCGGCGCGCTGACCACCTTCAGCGTGGCCAACGACCTGGCGAAGTACTTCGCGATCCTGCCCGCCATGTTCGCCGCCATCCACCCCCAGTTGGACCGGCTGGACATCATGCGCCTGGGCTCGCCGCAGTCGGCGATCCTGTCCGCGGTGATCTTCAACGCGCTGATCATCGTGGTGCTGATCCCGCTGGCCCTGCGCGGGGTCCGCTACCAGCCGGCCGGCGCCGCGGCGCTGCTCCGGCGCAACCTGCTGGTCTACGGCCTGGGCGGCGTCGTCACGCCGTTCGCCGGGATCTGGCTGATCGACCTGCTCGTCCGCCTCATCCCCGGGATCGGGTGACAACCGTGCGCAACTTCGTCAAGCAGGCCCTGGCCGGACTGCGCGTCCTCGTCGTGCTGACCGCCATCACCGGCGTGCTCTACCCGGCGGCGGTGTGGGGCGTGTCCCGGCTGCCCGGCCTGCACGCCAAGGCCGAGGCCGTCGACACCACCCTGGTCGGCGTGGACCGCGAGGGAGGGCGGTGGTTCCGCACCCGCCCCTCCGCGGCGACGCCGCCCGCCTCGGGCGGCTCCAACAAGGGTGAGCTGAACGCGGAGTACGACGCGGTGATCGCCGAGCGACGTGCGGCGGTCGCCCGGCGCGAGGGCGTCCCCGAGGACCGGGTGCCGCCGGACGCGGTGACCGCCTCCGCGTCCGGCCTGGACCCGCACATCAGCCCGGCGTACGCGGAACTCCAGGTGCCGCGGGTGGCCCGGGAGAACGGGCTGCCCGAGGACGTCGTGCGCCGACTGGTCGCCGAGAGCACCGAGGGACGCGCCGCGGGGTTCCTCGGCGAGCCGGGTGTCAACGTCACCGCGCTCAACCGCGCGGTCGAGGCCACCGGGTAGGCATGCCCGAGCGCGGACGGGGTGAGCTGCGCGTCGCGGACCACGGCCGCGGCCTGCCGAGGAACACCTCCGACACCGCGCTCGCCCCTTCCCACGGCTCGGCGACCGCGACCGCGCCCACGGGATCGGGCGTGGGCTCGCTCGGGCTTGGGCTCTGGCTCTGGCTCTGGCTGGGGCTGGGCCTGGGGCTCGGGCTTGGGCTTGGGCTTGGGCTTGGGCTTGGGCTTGGGCCCAGCGTCACCAAGGGCTTCACCGGAGCGATGGGCGGCACCATCGCCGGAGCGGATCCCGTCGGTGCCTACGGGGCGGTGCGGTCGCGGTCGGTCAGGTAGGCGAGCACCGCGGTGACGCGCCGGTTGCCCGACGGCCCCGCCGCGATGCCGAGCTTGCGGAAGACGTTGCCGGTGTGGGTGCCCACGGTGGTGAGGGCGATCCTGAGCCGGTCGGCGATGCCCTGGTCGGACAGTCCCTGCGCCATCAGGGTGAGCACGTCGCGCTCGCGCTGGGTGAGGTGCGCTAACGGCTCCCGGCCGCCGGCCGGCACGAGCGTGGACACCACGTCGGGGTCCACGGCGGTGCCGCCCCCGGCGATGCGGCGCAGCACGTCGTCCAGCATCCGGCCGTCGGACAGGTTGTCCTTGAGCAGGTAGCCGACCCCGGTCGCGCCGCCGGCCAGCAGCGCGGTGGCCCAGGTGTGCTCGGCGTAGTGCGACAGCACGAGCACCGCGACGCGCGGGTGGCGCGTCCGGATGGCGACGCCCAGGCGCAGGCCCTCGTCGCTGAACGTCGGCGGCAGGCGGACGTCGAGGATGGCGACGTCCGGCGCGTGGCGGGCGACGAGCCCGAGCACCTGCTCGGACCGCACCGCGGTGGCGACCACCTCGTGGCCCAGCCCGGTCACCACGCGGACCAGCCCTTCCCTGGCCAGCAACGAGTCCTCGGCGATGATCACACGCACGGCAGCTCCGCGGTCAGGGTCGTGCCGTGCCCGGCGGGGCTGTGGAGCGTGAGCCGACCGCCCACGGCGGCGACGCGGTCGGTGAGGCCGGACAGCCCCGAACCGGGTGCCGGCGTGGCGCCGCCGACCCCGTCGTCGGCGATCCGCACGACCAGGCATCCGCCGACCTCGACGTGCACCTCGACCCCGATCCGGGCGGCCCGCGCGTGACGCACCGCGTTGGCCACGGCCTCGCTCACCACGAAGTACGCGGTGGCCTCGACGGCCTGCCGCAGCCGCGGCAGCTCGCCGATCCGCACGTCGGAGCGCAGCGGGACGCGGACGAGCAGTTGTTCGACGGCCGCCCGCAGGCCCTGCATGGTGAGCACGGCGGGGTGGATGCCGCGGGCCAGTTCGCGCAGCTCCCGGGTCGCCAGCCGCAGCTCGGCCTCCACCTCGTCGAGCAGCGCGACCGTCTCGGGTCTCGTGCCGTCGGGGCTCAGCGACTGCCGCACCAGGTTCAGGATCAGGCCGACCGAGAGCAGCCGTTGCTGGGCGCCGTCGTGCAGGTCGCGTTCCAGCCGGCGGCGGGCGTCGTCGCCCGCCGTGACCAGCCTGGCCCGGGACGCGCGCACCTCCTCGAGCTGACGCCACATCGCCTCCTGCAACCGCGCGTTCTCCAGCGCCAGCCGCACCGCCGCGCCCGCCGACTCCAGCAACGCGGGTTCGGTCCGCAGGCCGGCGTCGTGCACGATCACCGCCAGGGGGTCGTCGGCGTCGCCGACCACCGTGCGCCGGGCCGGGTCGTCGGGGAGGTCGACGGCCTCGCCCGCGGCGTCCACGCAACCTCCGGGTGTGGGGAACCCGATGCGCAGCCCGGGGTCGTCCAGCGCGGTGGAGAGGGCCTCCCGCAGCCGGTCGGCCCGCACGAACCGGATGTGCCGGACCAGGTCGGACACCCGCGCCTCGTCCAGGCGCGCCCGCAGCAGCCCGAGGAAAAACGCCAGCGGCACGGCGACCAGCGAGGCGAACTGCGCCGGCGCGAGCGCCTGGTCCACCCCGTCCGGCGAGGCCGCCGCCAGCAGGCCCACCACGGCGAACAGCACCGCCGTCGCGACCATCGCCACCCCCGGGAAGGCCAGCACCCGCCGCTGCCGCCGGCTCGCCCGGACGAGCCGGTGCACGATCACCGACGCCCCGACCAGGGTGAGCACCGCCGAGCCCAGCCCGGACAGCTGCGCCGTCGCCGCGGCCAGGCCCGGGTGGTCGACCAGCGGCATCGGCGCGCACACGTCGCGGCACCGGCCCTCCGGCCGGATGGGCCCGGCCAGCGCCTGCGCCAGGGCCGTCACGCCACCGAACACCCACCCCGCGACCGCCACCCCGCGCCCGAGCCGGTCGTGCACGACCCCGGACGGGTAGGCGAGGAAGACGTGCGCGCCCAGCGGCAGTTGGAACGCGGTCAGCACGAACGCGACCGCCACGACGCCGTTCACCGCGCCCGAGCCGGTCTCCAGCGCGAACGCGGCGGGTGCGGTGCTCGCGAGCAACGTCCCCAGGATCGTCATCAGCAGCCCCATCCGGCTGCCGGGCCGGATCCGGGCGGCGAGGTAGCCGGCGACGAGCCAGGTGAGGACCTGACCGATCTCCTTGAGGTCGAACAGGAACCCGTAGGCGCCGTACCGGCCCGCCAGCCAGGCGTCCACCGCCGTCAGGCCCAGGCCCACGGCCACCACCACCCGGACGGGCACGCTCACCACGGCGGCAGGCCCGCCAGCCCGGCCACCCGCAGGCCGCTGAACTCGTCCTTGGGCAGGAACCCCGCCGCCGGCGACGCGTCGATCCGGTCCCCCAGCTCGGCGCGGGTGAGGCTGGAGATCAGCACCACCCGCGGGGGCACGGGGAGCGCGGCGAGTTCCTCGGCCACCGTGATTCCGTCCACATCCGGTAGCAGTACATCAAGGACCACCACATCGGGCCGCAGTTCGCGGGCTCGGGCGAGGGCTTCCCGCCCGTCGGCGGCCTCGCCGACCACGGTCAGCCCCTCGGACTCCAGCAGTCGACGGGCCACGCGCCGGAACCCCGCGTGGTCGTCGACCAGGAGGACGCTCGCTCGCACACCCCCATCCTGCTGCTCCGTGGCGGCGGAGGGATCTTCGCGGGCCGAATCTCGTGGTTTCCCCGGAGGCGCGGCGGCGGCGCCCGCGGTCACTGTTGCGGTCGGCCCCCGTGCGGACCGACCGGATCAAGCCGGTGAGAGGAGCTGGTCCCCTTGCGCTTCGCCCCACGTGCTCGTGCCCTCGTGGTGGTCGCCACCCTGTTCGCCTCGCTGACCGCGGCCATCGCGCCGAACGCCCGGGCGCTGCCGGTCACGTTCGACCGCACGGACTGGCCCGTGGTCATGGGTTCGGTGGACTTCGGCATGACGGTGCACGTCAAGGACTTCAACCGCGAGGACGGCGCGGTCATCGCGCCCTTCGGGTTCGTCGGCTACTCCAACGAGTTCTGGCGGTGGCGGCGCAAGCCCGCCGCCGGCTACTACGACGTCGTGAACGCCTTCAGCGGCAAGTGCCTGGACGTCCAGTGGGGCAGCCACGCGATCGGCGCGCCGGTGTGGCAGTGGCCCTGCAACGGCCTCGACGCGCAGCTGTGGCGCGTGGAGTGGCTGCCCGGCACGACGTTGCAGCGCTACGTCAACCGCGGCAGCGGCCTGTGCCTGACCATGCCGGCGGTGCGCGGCCAGAGCCTCTACCAGGACGTGTGCGGCAGCCGTGACGGCCAGGCGTTCGACTACATCCGGCCGCTGGTCAACCCGGTGCCCATCACCGACCCGCCAACCACGAAGGTCATCACCTACACGTCGTCCGGCGCGGCGGTCATGTCGCGCTTCGCCATGCTGCTGGAGCAGGACCTCAGCCTCGAGTTCCGCTGGACGCTGCCGGACGGCCACGTGATCAACCGGATCCACAACGAGTGGCGCGACGCGTGCCTGACCGTGGGAGCCCTGACCGGCACGGGCGCTCCGGTGTCCTGGGCGTGGTGCAGCCCCGGAGCACCGCAACCCGGCGTGGCGTACCCGGTGAACCAGCTGTGGACCACCACCCCCGTCGGCGCCGACCGGTGGGGCTCCACGGAGTACCAGTACCGCTACTACACGACCAACTGGTGCCTGACCCGCGACTACGTCGCCGCGGACCGGCTGGGCGTGACCGCCTGCAACCCGGCCGACCCGCGTCAACGCTGGCGCGACGTCTGACCGGCGTCTGCCGCGGGTCGCCCCCGCGCCGGGC
>NZ_JBHYXZ010000077.1:0-8263 GCF_042752395.1 Actinosynnema sp. NPDC059335
GGCCTAAGGCACCCGAACCCATGTCAAATCGAGCCTCGGTGGGGTGGTTGCGGGTCCGTTGTGGGTGGGGCGGGCTGGTTGGGTGGGGTTGGTTGTGGGTGGGGGTTGGGGAGTGGTGGTTATTGCATTGGGGGGCGGGAGGCGGCTAGGCGGAGCCACTTGACCAGGATGACGACGACGGCGACCACGGCGAGGATCAGGCCGATGCCCGGGCCCGGGCCGGGGTGGTGGCCGGTGGTGGTTTGGGTGGTCCAGATCGACAGCACGCCCGCGACGGAGGCGGCGAAGGAGGAGAGCGCGCACACCCAGGCCAGGGCCCAGCGGCGCACGGCCAGGGTCAGTGCCGGCAGCAGGACGCCCACGATTACGGCCGCGTAGGCGAACACGCGGGGCAGGCCGGGGCCCCCGCCGGTCAGGATGGACAGGCCCGTCGTGCCGTCGACCCACGGCAGGATCAGCGAGACGAGGATGGCCAGGGCGGCGATGGCGATGGTCAGCGCGCCGGCGCCGGGGTCGAAGCGGCGGGCCGCCGAACGGCCCACGTCGTCGATCTCCTCGCGCAGGCCGGCCAGGTCGTCCGGCTCGTTCTGGCTCATCCGACCGAGCACCCGCCGACCGCCGCGGGCAGGGGGGCGGGCTTGCCGAAGGTCGGCAGGCCCAGGGTCACGCCCGGCGTCTTCGGGGTGACGCCCGCTTCCGAGCGGTCGCCCGCCTTGGTCCGGCGGTGCGACAGGAGCGGGCCGTCGGCGATCAGGTTGTGCGGCGCGCCGTAGGTGACCACGGTCTCCACGACGTCGCCCGGGCGGACGGGGGCGTCGCCCGGGGTGAAGTGGACCAGGCGGCCGTCGCGGGCGCGGCCCGTCATCCGGTGGGTCTCGGCGTCCTTGCGGCCCTCGCCGGCGGCGACCAGCAGTTCGACCCGGCGGCCGACCTGCTCGCGGTTCAGCTCGTGGGCGATCTCGTTGACCAGGGCGACCAGTCGGTCGTAGCGCTCCTGCACGACCTCCTTGGGGAGCTGGTCGGGCAGCTCGGCGGCGGGGGTGCCGGGGCGCTTGGAGTACTGGAACGTGAACGCGGAGGAGAACCGCGCCTGGCGGACGACGTCCAGCGTGGCCTGGAAGTCCTCCTCCGTCTCGCCGGGGAAGCCGACGATGATGTCCGTGGTGATGGCCGCGTCCGGCATGGCGGCGCGCACCTCGTCCAGGATGGACAGGTACTTCGCGGTCCGGTAGGAGCGGCGCATCTCCTTCAGCACGCGGTCCGAGCCCGACTGCAGCGGCATGTGCAGGGAGTGGCACACGGCGGGCGTCTCGGCCATCGCGGCGATCACGTCGCCGGTGAAGTCCTTCGGGTGCGGCGAGGTGAACCGGACCCGCTCCAGGCCCTCGATCGCGCCGGTGGCGCGCAGCAGCTTGCCGAACGCGTACCGGTCGCCGAACTCGACGCCGTAGGAGTTCACGTTCTGGCCGAGCAGGGTGACCTCCAGCACGCCCTGGTCGACGAGCGCCTGGACCTCGGCCAGCACGTCGCCGGGCCGGCGGTCCTTCTCCTTGCCGCGCAGCGACGGCACGATGCAGAACGTGCACGTGTTGTTGCACCCGACGGACACCGACACCCAGCCGGAGTAGGCCGAGTCGCGGCGCGCGGGCAGCGTGGAGGGGAAGGTCTCCAGCGAGTCCAGGATCTCGACCTGGGCCTCGCGGTTGTGCCGGGCGCGTTCGAGCAGCACGGGCAGCGAGCCGATGTTGTGCGTGCCGAAGACCACGTCCACCCACGGCGCGCGCTTGACGATCTCGCCCTGGTCCTTCTGCGCGAGGCAGCCGCCGACGGCGATCTGCATGTCGGGGTTCGCGGACTTGGCGGGCGCGAGGTGGCCGAGCGTGCCGTAGAGCTTGTTGTCGGCGTTCTCCCGCACGGCGCAGGTGTTGAAGACCACGACGTCCGGCGTGGCGTCGCCCGTCGCGGGCGTGTAGCCCGCGTCCTCCAACATGCCGGCCAGGCGCTCGGAGTCGTGCACGTTCATCTGGCAGCCGAACGTGCGGATCTGGTAACTGCGAGTCACTGCACCTAGTCCTTCCGTCGGCTCCAGCGTAGAGCGTGGACGTGCGACGATGCGCAGGTGTCGGGAAGGCTGGTGCGGTTGCGCGCGGTCGGGGTCGTGTTGGCCCTGGCCACCCTGTTGTCGACGGCGTGCGGCGACGACTTCGACCAGGTCCGGCTGACCATCGCGGCCGGCAGCCCCGGCGGCGTCTACCACGGGCTGAGCGTGGTGCTGGCCGACGCGTGGACGCGTGACCCGGGCATCCCGCGCCCGGAGGTGGCGAGCACGGCGGGCTCGGTGGACAACCTCGACCGGTTGCGGTCGAACCAGGCGCAGGTCGGGTTCTCCGCGGCCGACGCGGCGGAGGAGAAGCAGAAGGCCGAGGGCGGGCACAAGCTGTACGCGCTGGCCCGCATGCACGACGACTACCTCCAGCTGCTCGTCCGGGACGACGTGCCGGCGACCAAGCTGGCCGACCTGAAGGGCCTGCGGGTGAGCGTGGGCGCGCGCGACTCCGGGGTGTGGTTGATCGCGCAGCGGCTGCTGAAGTCGGCGAACATCTCGCCGGAGACCGACCTCAAGGTGCGGTACATGGACCTGCCGACCAGCGCGGACGCCATGCGGGACGGTGCGCTGGACGCGTTCTTCTGGTCCGGCGGTGTGCCGACCGACCGGGTGGCGACGCTGGCCTCGACGGTGAAGCTGCGCATGCTCGACCTGGGGGACGTGCTGCCGGAGCTGCGCCGGGCGTACCCGGTGTACGGGTCGGCGACCCTGCCCGCGTCGGCCTACCAGCAGCTGGAGGGGGGTCCGGTGGTCACGCTCGTGGTGCGCAACTTCCTCCTGGTCAACGACACCATGGCCGACGACGTGGCCGAGGGGCTGGTGAGGGGCCTGTTCGCGGCCCAGCCCGCGCTCGTCGCGGCGAGCCCGGTGGCCAGGTCGATAGAGGTCAGGTCCGCGATCGAGACGACACCGATCGAATTGCACCCCGGCGCGATGCGCTATTACCGGGACGTCAAGGTTTAACGCCGGAACCGTCATTCCCCCGGTGGAAGCCCCACGCCTGGCGGCTCGCCCAAGTCGGGGTCAAGCGGTCTTTTCCCGATCCTCGCGGGTACTAGGCCGTCAGTGTGACGACAAGCGCGGGACCAGGAAGGACCGCGCGGAATCCGGTAGTCGAAACGGGGATCTCCCATGTCCGTTCATTCGGCACGCGCGCGTTTGTGCGCGGCATCTTCTCCATTTATTACCCGATTGGGCCGATGCGCTCGCACGGGGTGGTCGTCGCGGTGCTCGCCGTGGTCGCGGGCACCGGTTTCGACGTTTCGCCCAAATGGCCGACCCGCGTCCAGGTGTTCGTGGCCAACAGCGGTTCGGACAACGTGACCGTCTACGACACGCGCCTGGGCGAGGTGGTGGCCACCATCGGGGTCGGCGACTACCCGACCGGCGTCGGCGCGCACCCGTCCGGCCACCGCGTGTACGTCGCGAACGAGTCGTCCAACACCGTGTCCGTGATCGACACCCGCACCCGTTCGGTGGTCGCCACGGTCCCCGTCGGGGCGAACCCGTTCGGCGTCGCGGCCACGCCGACCCACGCCTACGTGACGAACTTCGGCTCCCACGACGTCACGGTCTTCGACACCGCGACGAACGCGCCGGTGAAGACGATCCCGGTCGGGCGGTTCCCGCACAGCGCGGTCGCCGCCCCGGACGGCTCCCGCGTGTACGTGACCAACAACGGCAGCGACAGCGTCACGGTCATCGACCCGACGGCGCAGGCGCCCGTGCAGACGATCCCGGTCGGGGTCTTCCCGTCCGGCATCGCCATCTCGTTCGACGGCAAGCGGCTCTACGTCGCCAACACCGGCGACGACACGGTGACCGTGATCGACACCGGCGGCAACCGGCCCACCGCGACGACCAAGGTCGGCAACGCGCCCCTCGGCGTGTCGGTCACCCCCGGCGGCCGGGTCCACGTCGCCAACACCGGGTCCGACACGGTCAGCATCCTCGGTCCCACCGGCAAGCTCCTCGACACGGTGAAGGTGCAGCGCATGCCCGAGGGCTCCGCGGCCGCGCCCGACGACAGCTTCGTCTACATCACCAACACGGGGTCCGACACGGTGTCGATCCTCGACGCGGAGAGCGGCAAGCCCGCCGGCTCGTTCGGCGCTGGCCGGCAGCCCGAGGGCGTGGCCGTGACGTCCTGACCGGTTCAGACCGCCGGGAACTCGACGGTCACGCACAGGCCGCCGCCCTCCGGCGACTCCAGCCGCACGGAACCGTCCACCCGTTCCACGATCTGCCGCACCAGCGCGAGCCCCAGGCCGGAGCCCTGCACGTTCTGGTGCGCGAGGCTGCGCCAGAACCGGTCGGTGGCGCGTTCCAGCTCGTCCGGCGCGAGGCCGGGGCCCTCGTCGCGCACCGAGAGCCGCACGACGCCGTCGCGCCGGCGGACGTCCACCCGCACCAGCGTGCCGTCGGAGGTGAACTTGAGCGCGTTGTCGAGCAGCGCGTCCAGCACCGTCTCCACGCCGCGCGGCGGCACGAGCGCCCGGCCCGCGGGCTCGCCGTCGAGCACGAGGTGCACCTCGCGGGCCGCGGCGGCGGGCTGCCAGGCCGACAGGCGGCCCGCCACCGCGCGGTCCACGTCCACCGGCACCGGGTCGACCGACGGCGCGCCCGCCCGCGCCATGGACAGCAGCTCGTCCAGGATCCGGTTGAGCCGGTCGGCCTCCTCCAGGGCCGCCGCCTGGTGCGCGACGCCCTCGCCGGTGACGTGGCCCTCCAAATTGGACAGACGGAGCTTGAGGGCGGTCAGCGGGTTGCGCAGCTGGTGGGAGGCGTCGGCGACGAACGCGCGTTGCGCCGCCAGCACGTCGCCCACGTTCGCGGCCATCTGGTCGAACGACCGCGACAGCTGCCGCAGCTCCGGCGGCCCGTCCGACGACCCGACCGGCTCCACCGGCTGCCCGGACACCACCGCCGCCAGCAGCCGCCCGGTCGCGTCGTCCAGCCGGCGCACCGGCCGCAGCGTCCACCGGACCAGCGGCAACGCCGCGAACACGCCGACCGCGAGCACCAGCGTGCTCGCCGCCAGCAGCACCGACCACCACAGCAGGATCTCGGCCCGCGTCTTCGACGTCGGCGAGAACGTCACCACCGCGCCCCGGACCTCGCCCGCCTCCAGCACCGGCCCGGCCAGCACCAGGTCGGTCGACTCCCACGGCATGACCTGCTCCGGCGCGACCGGCTGGCGGCCCGCCAGCGCGCCGCGCACCAGGTCGGCCGCCTCCGGCCCGGACACGTCCACGCCCGGTGACGACGCGGCCACCACGCGCCCGTCCGTGTCCACCAGGGCGACGCGGATCCCGTACAGCTCCTCGTAGCGGGCCAGTTCGGCTTCCAGCACCTCCGGCTGGTCGTCGATGAACGGCCGCTGGGCCACGGACGCGAAGCGCGTCGTGTCGGTCAGCCGGTCCAGGAACATCTCCTGCTGCTCGGTCTGGGCCACGCCCCGCCCCAGCGGGACGCCCATGCCGACCAGCACGAGCACGACCAGCGTCAACACGATGCCCAGCAGCCGCGACCGCACTCAGCCCCCGCCCAACCGGTACCCGACCCCGCGCACCGTCTCCAACAACGAGGGCCGCCCGAGCTTGGTCCGCAACGTGGCCACGTGCACGTCCAGGGTCCGGTTGGCCCCCGCCCAGGTGCGCCCCCACACCTCGGCCAGGATGCGCTCACGGGTGCACACCGCGCCACCCGCGGCCACCACCAGCGCCAACACCTGGAACTCCTTGCGCGACAGCGCCACGGGTTCACCCGCCACGGTGACCTCGTGCCGGGCGAGGTCCACCCGCACGTCGGCGACCTCGAACACCTCGGTGCCGGTGCCGCCCGCGCCGACCGGGTCGCCGCGCCGCCGCCGCACCGCGTGCACCCGCGCCACGAGTTCGCCCACGTCGTAGGGCTTGACCAGGTAGTCGTCCGCGCCGGCGTGCAGGCCGAGGATCCGGTCGTCGATCTCGCCGCGGGCGGACACGACGATGATCGCCACGTCGCTCGCCGCGCGGATGTGCCGGCACAGCGTGACACCGTCCACATCGGGCAGGCCCAGGTCGAGCAGCACCACGTCGACGCCTGTCAGCCGATCGAGTGTCCCCCGACCGGTCGCCTGTCGGTCTACCGTGAAACCGCGCCTGGTGAGCGCCGGCACCAGCGCTTCCGCCACGCGGTCGTCGTCCTCGACCAACAGCACCCGCACCGTGGAGCCTCCCGATAAGTGTCGCCACCCTGTGACAGAGTTGAGACCCTAAGTCTTGCTCAACCGCCTGGACTGGTGTGGGGATTCACACCTAGGTTTCCGCCATCGCTCAGGAACCCCTACTGGAGGACTGATGACCGCCGCCACTCCTGCCCCGCCGATGATCCGGATGGCCGGCGTGGACAAGTTCTTCGGGCCCCTGCACGTGCTCAAGAACGTGTCGCTGGAGGTCCCGAAGGGGCAGGTCGTCGTGGTGCTCGGGCCGTCCGGCTCGGGCAAGTCCACGCTGTGCCGCACGATCAACCGGCTGGAGCCGATCGATTCCGGGGTGATCGAGGTGGACGGCCAGCCGCTGCCCGCCGAGGGCAAGGAGCTGGCCCGGCTGCGCGCCGACGTCGGCATGGTGTTCCAGTCGTTCAACCTGTTCGCCCACAAGAGCATCGTCGACAACGTGATGCTCGCGCCGGTGAAGGTCCGCAAGACCCCCGCGGCCGAGGCCCGCAAGACCGCCATGGAGCTGTTGGAGCGGGTCGGCATCGCGAACCAGGCGGAGAAGTACCCCGCTCAGTTGTCGGGTGGGCAGCAGCAGCGCGCGGCGATCGCCCGCGCCCTGGCGATGCGCCCCAAGGTGATGCTGTTCGACGAGCCGACCTCAGCGCTGGACCCCGAGATGGTCCAGGAGGTGCTGGACGTGATGACGACGCTGGCCAAGGAGGGCATGACCATGCTCGTGGTCACCCACGAGATGGGCTTCGCCCGCAAGGCCGCGGACCGAGTGATCTTCATGTCCGACGGCGAGGTCGTCGAGGACTCGACGCCGGAGGAGTTCTTCTCCGCGCCGAAGTCCAACCGCGCGAAGGACTTCCTTGGCAAGATCCTGACCCACTGAAGTCCCACGACCGCGGCGCTGAGCCTGGCGCCGCCACACCCGAAACAAGAGCAGGAGAAGGACGATGAGGGTTCGCACCCTTGCGGTGGCGCTGCTGGCCGGCGGCCTCGCCCTGACGGCATGCGGCAAGGAGGGTGGCCCCGGTGACTCCCCGGCCACCTCGCAGCAGGTCGCCAGCGACGTGACGGTGGAAGGCTCGCCGACGTTCGACAAGATCAAGGCCCGCGGCAAGGTGATCATCGGCGTCAAGGAGGACCAGCCGGGCCTGGGCTACAAGGACCCGACCACCGGCAAGTTCACCGGCTTCGACATCGAGATCGCGAAGCTCGTCGCGGCCAAGCTCGGCTACGGCGACGACAAGATCGACTACAAGGCGATCCCGTCGGCCGGTCGCGAGCAGGCGCTGATCAACGGTGACGTGGACTACTACGTCGGCACCTACACGATCAACGCCAAGCGCAAGGAGCAGGTCGGGTTCGCCGGCCCGTACTTCACCGCGGGCCAGGGCCTGCTGGTGAAGAAGGACGACAACTCGATCACCGGCCCCGAGACGCTCAAGGGCAAGAAGGTCTGCTCGGTGACCGGCTCCACCCCGATCCAGAAGGTCAAGGCCGATGGCCTGACCGAGCCGGAGAACATCGTCGAGCTGCAGAACTACTCGCAGTGCGTCGAGCAGCTGGAGCAGGGCGCCATCGACGCCGTCACGACCGACGACGCGATCCTGAAGGGCTACGCCTCGCAGTCCCCGGAGACGCTGAAGGTCGTGGGCAAGCCGTTCTCGAACGAGCCCTACGGCATCGGCCTGGCCAAGGACGACAAGGCGCTGCGCGACAAGATCAACGACATCCTCGAGGCCGCCATCAACGGCGGTGAGTGGCAGGCCGCGTACGACGCCACCCTCGGCAAGTCCGGCTCCACCTCCGAGAAGCCCGTGATCGACCGCTACTGACGTGCCACCGCGGCCGGCCGGCGGCGTCCCCCGCGGCCCGGGGGGTTAGACACAACAGTCCCGGCCGGCGGTATTGTGGGGGTTTTTAGCGGTGTGGGGCGGGGGAAGAGA
>NZ_JBHYXZ010000077.1:8273-24511 GCF_042752395.1 Actinosynnema sp. NPDC059335
CAGCCTCTCCTCGTCCTTTCCCAACACCCTCCCCCCCTTGCTCTACTAGCCTTCGCTCGACGCCCCCTGGGGGCTCCCCCCGCTCCCCCGCTCCCCCCCCCCCCACCACACCACCCCACCTAGCCGAGGAAGCCGATGGACGTCCTGCTCGACAACCTCGACCTGTACGGGCCCGGGTTCCTCAACACCGTCGAGCTGTTCCTGATCTCCGCGGTCGGGTCGCTGGTGTTGGGGACGATCCTGGCGATGCTGCGGGTCGCGCCGGTCCCCGTGATGCGCGCCATGGGCGCGGCCTACGTCACGATCCTCCGCAACACCCCGCTCACGCTGGTGTTCTTCTTCTTCGCCTTCGCGTTCCCGCTGCTCAAGATCGTGGACGCGGACACCTTCGGCGGATCGGCGGCCAGTTACTACTTCAACGCCGCCCTCGCCGCGCTGATCCTCTACACGGCCGCGTTCGTGTGCGAGGTGGTGCGGTCGGGCATCAACACGGTGCCGGTGGGGCAGGCGGAGGCGTCCCGCGCGCTGGGGCTCACGTTCGGCCAGATGCTGGGGTCCGTGGTGCTGCCGCAGGCCACCCGCGCCGTCGTGCCGCCGATGATGAGCACGATGATCGCGCTGCTGAAGAACACCACCATCGCGGCGGGCTTCTCGGTGTTCCAGGCGGGCTCCATCAGCCTCAACCTGTCCGAGCGCGGTGAGAACCAGCTGGTCGGCCTGCTCTGGGTCGCGGCGTTCTTCGTGGTGCTCGTCATCCCCATGACCCTGCTGCAGCGCAGCCTCGAGAAGCGGTGGAGCATCGCCCGATGAGCTCGGTCCTGTTCGACGTCCCCGGGCCCCGGGCCCGGCTGCGCCACCGCCTCTACGCGATCCTCGGCATCGTCGTGCTGGTCGCCGTGATCGGCTTCGTGCTCTACCGGTTCGCGGAGAGCGGGCAGTTCGACGGCGCGAAGTGGTCGTGGATCCAGTACGAGAAGGTGCAGCTCGACCTGATCGACGCGCTGGTCAACACGCTCAAGGCGTTCGCCGCGGGCGCGGTGCTCGCGCTGCTGTTCGGCGCGGTGTTCGCGGCCGGCCAGCTCTCCGACCACAAGGTCATCCGCGTGCCGTCGATGGTGGTCGTCGAGCTGTTCCGCGCGGTGCCGCTGGTCGTGCTGATCTTCGTGTTCCACTACGGCCTGTCGCTGGGCGCGCCGTTCTACTCGGTGGTGCTCGGCCTGACCCTCTACAACGGCTCGGTGCTGGCCGAGGTGTTCCGCGCCGGCGTGCTGTCCCTGCCGCGCGGGCAGAGCGAGGCCGCCTACGCGGTGGGCATGCGCAAGACCCAGGTGATGGTGCACGTGCTGCTGCCGCAGGCGGTGCGGGCGATGCTGCCGGCGATCATCAGCCAGCTGGTCGTGCTGCTCAAGGACACCGCCCTCGGCTTCCTGATCACCTACAACGAGCTGCTGTACTACGCCCGCTACCTGGGCAGCATCTTCGAGTTCGGCCGGCCGCTGGTGCCCGTCACGATCGTGGTGGCCGCGATGTACATCGTGATGTGCCTGCTGCTGACGTGGCTGGCGACGTACCTGGAGAAGCGCAACCGGCGCGACAAGAAGGTCGTCGCGCTGGACAAGAAGCCGGCCGAGGACGTCGTCGCGGCGGCCGTCTGACCGCGCACGGGATCGACTGGAGGGGGAGTGCCGGACGGCACTCCCCCTCGTCGTCCGTCGTGCTCCCGCTAGTACCGCAGCAGCGCGCCGACGCCCTCGCGCAGACCGGCCACCTCGGTGACCACCACCTGCGCGCCGGTCGCGGCGGCAGCGGTGCCCAGGGCCTCGTCGGCCCGGTGCTCGCCGACGTGCTCGACCCCGAGGCCGCGCAGCTCCTGCTCGCGCAGCGCCAGCTGCGCCGGGTCGTCGCCGGACCACACGGTGCGGTCGCCCAGCGCCGGGTCCGTCACCAGCAGCGCGGCCACCTTCGCCTCGCGCAGCGCGGCCACCACCGGGGCCAGGCCCTGCACCGCGCGGCCGTCCGGGCGGCCCGCCTCGGCGGTGAACTCCTCCACCACGTCGTTGTCCAGGTCGAACTGGTACTGGGCCACCAGCGACTGCACGGCGTGGTCGAACGCGGCGTCGTCCGCGCCCTCGGCCAGCGTCGCGCCCTCGACCTCGACCAGCACGTCGCGGCACCGCGGGCTGAGCTGCTCGCGCACCTCGGCCCGGGCCTGCACCTCGCCGCCGAGCACCAGCAGCCGGGCGTCCAGGCCCGTGACCAGCCGGTCCACCTCCTCGGCGACCAGCGCCGCGTTGCGCTTGGCGTTCTCCTCGACCGCGTTCTGCATCCGCCGGTGCGACCACCCGCCGCCGCGGACCTTGTGCAGCGGGTGCTCCTCGCCCCGGACCTCGTCGTGCACCTCGCCGGTGCGCTCACCCCGCCCGTCGTACCCGTGCAGGTCCGCGCCCGCCCGGTCGACCAGCACGACCACGTGCGGCACGGCCGGTTCCATCCAGGTGGCCAGCGGCAGCACGTGCGGCAGGTCCGACCAGCGGGCGGTCTCGACGGCCGGCGGGCGGGGCAGCACGCGGTCCAGCAGCAGCGTGCCGTGCGCCGCGATCAGCGCCCGGCCCGACTTGCCGGGCACCGGCGTCAGCACCGCCTCCTGCAGCGCGTCGAGCGTCGCGTCGTCCGCGCCCTGTCGCGCCAGGTCCTCGCGCACCCCGCGCCAGCGCAGCTCCATGGCCTTGGCCGCGTCCTCGGTGTCGTGCGAGGCGTCCAGGTAGACCGACGCGAACGGGCCGCGTTGCCTGACCAGCTCTCCCAACGAAGACATGTCCATTGGCCTCGGCTACCCGATCGCGCGCCGCGTAACCTCGTGGGCATGGTGGACGAACCGGGCGCGATCGCCAAGGCGCAGCAGAACGCCGTCGACCACCTGCTGAGGGTCGGCATCGACGGTTTCGGGCCGTTCAAGGGGGCCCGGCAGATGGCCGTGGAGGCGCTGGAGAAGGGGCTGACGCCGGAGGAGGCGGTCCGGCACCTGATCCGGACGCACGTGGCGGCGGCGGGCGTGCAGGGGTTCGCCACGAACGTGGGCGGCCTGATCACGCTGCCGATCACGCTGCCCGCCAACCTGACCGCGTCCTACCTGGTGCAGACGCACCTGATCGCCTCCATCGCCGCGGTGCACGGGCACGACCTGCGCAGCGACGAGGTGCAGACGGCGATCCTGGTGTGCCTGCTCGGCAACGCGGGGACGGAGCTGCTGAAGAAGGCGGGCATCCGGGTGGGCTCGCGGCTGACCATGAACCTGATCGAGCGCATCCCCGCGCAGCTCATCCGCGAGATCAACAAGCGGGTCGGGTTCACCCTGCTGGCCAAGTACGGCACCACCCGGGCGACCGTCACGCTGGCCAAGGGCGTGCCGCTGGTCGGCGGCGTGATCGGCGGCACGTTCGACGCCGTCACGACCCGCGCGGTGGGGGCCTTCGCGTCCCGCTTCTTCGCCGACCACGACCAGCCGCCGGCCGTGGTGGACGGCACCGTGATCGACGGCGAGGTCGTGGACGTCCGCGAGTGAGTGGCTCCACCGCCTTTGACCAGGAGTTTTACGCACCGTTCCGCCCGCCGCGCGGGGGCGGAGCGGTCGGGTTCGATAAATCGGTTGGCGCCGCCGTCCGCCCGCGCTAGGGTTCGGCTCATGTTCTTCCAGATCTACCTCTGAGGACTCTTCCTCCACCGCGCCGCACCGGGCTCGTAGCCGTGCCGCGCGCTTCTCCTGGTGGCCTTAGCGGCTCTTCACGACCCTGTCGACGCACGGGTCGAAGCCTTTTTGCACGCCTCGAACACCGAGGAGGCGATCGCATGCCCACCATGCGCAACGAACCGCCACACGACGGTCAGCCGACCAACCGCGCCGCCCGCCGCGGCGCCCGCTCGTCCGGCGCGGTGCAGCCGCGCTTCGGCGGCGGCCCGGCTGTCGTCAACCCGCGCCGGTATGCCATGCGGCGTCGCTGACCGGCGACCCGCACCACCCTCAGGAGGTAGACATGACCACTCAGGACGTCCCGCCCGTCGAGGACGGCGAACCCGACCGGCCGGAGGCCACCGAGGTCCCGCTCAACCGCGCGGCCCGGCGCGGTCACGCCAATAAGAACGCCGGCGTGCAGAAGGTCCCGGGCCGCCCGCACCAGAACGCGTTCGTCGGACGGCGCGTGTTCCGGCGGATGAGCGGCGGCTGATCGGCTGAACAGGGCGGTCCTCCGGGCGCGCGATCTATCGGTCGCGTGCCCGGAGAACTAGCCTGAACTGGGTAGCACCGGGTCCGGCGGAGATCGGGAGGCGCCCATGAGGATCGCTGACGTCCTGCGGAACAAGGGTTCGGACGTGGCCACGGTCGCGTCGGCGGCATCGGTGGCGGACCTCGTCGCCGCGCTCGCCGAGCACAACGTCGGGGCGATGGTCGTGCTCGGTCCCGAGGGCGGTATCGCCGGGATCGTGTCGGAGCGCGACGTCGTGCGCCGGCTGCACGACCGGGGCGGCGACCTGCTGGGCGCCCCGGTGTCGGAGATCATGACCAGCGAGGTGTTCACCTGCGCGCCGCACGACCCGGTCGACAGCCTCACCGTGCTGATGACCGAGCGGCGCATCCGGCACGTGCCCGTGGTCGACCACGGGCGGCTCGTCGGCATCGTCAGCATCGGCGACGTGGTCAAGAGCCGGATCAGCCAGCTGCAGGAGGACCAGCAGCAGTTGACGGCCTACATCGCGCAGGGGTGACCGCCGGCCGCGCGGGCGTCCCCGGGGTGTCCGCGCGGACCCGTCAGCCGACCCGGCCGCGCCGGTAGTGCCTGCTCACCCTGGCCCGGTTGCCGCACGACGGCTTGCACCACTCCTGCCTCGGGTGGGCTTTGACGAAGTACCGGATGCACCGCGGCGCCGGGCAGGCGCGCAACTGCGCCCGCGCGCCACTGGCCAGGAACTCGATCGCGGCGGTCGCCAGCGTCGCCAGCAGCCGGTCGCCGTCGTCGGCGGAGTCCAGGTGGCGCAGCCGCGGCTCGTCGTCCCACTCCAACCGCGCCGCCCGCGGCACCCGCGCGGCGGCCGCGTTCACGATCTCCAGCGCGCGTTCGAAGTCCATCAGGTGCGGCGAGTCCATGCGTTCGACCGCGTGCGAGGCCCGCGCGAACAGCGACCGCACCGCCCACCGCAGCTCCACCACGCGCAGGCGCAGGTCCTCGTCCGCCTCGACGCCCGACCACGCCGTGACGCCCTCCGGGGTGGCCAGGTCGTCCGTGAGCCCGCCGTGCCCGTCGTGCCGGACCGTGCTCGCGAACTCGAGTGCCAGTGCCACCCGGCCCAGTCTAGTGATAGGTTCCCTAACGGACTCAGGCCAACAAACCATTAGGGGGAGTCGTGACGATCCAGGACCGCGCGCTGGAGGCCCACCGCGAGCTGGCCGCCGTGATCGAGGACCTCACGGACGAGCAGGTGGCGCAGCCCTCGGTGCTGCCCGGCTGGACGCGCGGCCACGTGCTGGCCCACCTGGCGGGCGTCACCGCGGGCCTGGCCGGGCAGGCGGAGAACGAGGGCAGGAACGTCGAGGTCTACCCCGGCGGGCGGCCCGCCCGGGACGCCGCGATCGAGGCGAACGCCGGGCGCACCGCCGCGGAGCACCGCGCCGCGATCGCCGAGGCCGCCGCCCGGCTCGCGAAGGCGTGGGCCGGCGTCCGGGACTGGGACTCCCCGGTCTTCTACCGCGACGGCACGCTCACCGACACGGCGTACGCGGTGTGGCGCGAGGTCGTCATCCACACCCGTGACCTGGACCTCGGACCGGTCACCTGGACGCCCGAGTTCTGCGACCACGCGGTCGGGTACCTGGCCGAGCGGGTGCCCGAGGGCATCCGGCTCACGCTCCGGGCGCCGGACCGGCGGTGGACGGTCGGCGAGGGCGAGGACGTCACCCTGACCGGCTCCGCCACCGACCTGGTCGCGTGGCTGGCGGGCCGCGAGCCGGACGGGCCGGTCACCGGCGAGCGGCCCGAGCTCAAGCCGTGGCCGTAGACCGCACGGGCAGCTCCAGCCCGAACTCCTCGCGGAGCACCCGATCCCGCTCCCGGGGGGTCAGGCCGCGCTTGGCCACGGCGCCGTCCGGGCGGGTCTCGGTCAGCTCCAGGTCGGTGAGGTTGTGGCGGGCGTGGTCGTCGGTGCGCTGCACCAGCAGCCTGCCGACGAACGGCGACGCCGGGTGGTTGGCCAGGTAGTAGCTGACGATCTCGTAGTCGGCGCGCGTGCGGGCGTCCTCGGTGAAGTCGTACAGCGGCAGCCAGCCGCCGTTCTGGAACGACCGGAGCGTCCACACGCCGTCGGCGTGGTCCAGCCGCAGCGTCCAGTCGCCCTGGCGCTCGGACGCGCCGTCGACCAGGGGCAGCGGCTCCAGCAGCCCGCCGCCGCCGAAGCCGACGTCGACCAGCCAGCGCCGGTCCACGCGCAGCACGGCGTGCGTGCGGGGGAGGTCGCCGGTGCGGCCGAGCAGGACGCGCGCGGCGAGCCCCGTCACCTCGTGACCGAGCCGTTCGAGCACGGCGGCGAACAGCAGGTTCTGCTCGAAGCACCACCCGCCGCGCCGCCGGGCCACGAGCTTGTCCTGCAACGACGGCACGTCCAGCGCGATCGGCACGCCGTCGCGCACGTCGGCGTTCTCGAAGCAGATGGCGGCCAGGTGGGCGCGGTGCAGGCCGCGCAGCGTGGTCGCCGGGTCGGCGGCGGGGTCGGGGGTGAAGGAGACGCGGTCGAGGTAGGCGTCCAGGTCGAGGAGTTCACCATTCCACACCAGGACAGCATGTCAGCCCGGCCGGCGCGTAGATTCGGGAGAATGCTGCACGAGCTGGCGGAAGCCACCCGGGGCTTCCTCGACCTGCTGGACGACGCGCAGCGCGCGGCCGCCCTGCGGAGCATGGCGGACGACGACCTGCGCACCCGATGGGCGTACACACCGGGTCCGCGACCGGGCGCGTGCTACGGCGACCTCACGCGTGACCAGCGCAAAGCCGTGCAACGGTTGCTGTCGTGCGTGCTCAGCCCGCACGCCTACGCGCAGGTCACCGCGATCATGGCGTTGGAGGACGTGCTGGACGACCGCGAGGGCGGAACCCGCGACCGGCACCAGGGCGACTTCTGGACCGTGCTGCTGGGCGAGCCGGGCGACGAGCCGTGGGGGTGGCGGATCGAGGGCCACCACCTGTCGGTGAACGTCGTGGTGGCCGAGGGTCGCGTGTCGGCCACGCCGCTGTTCCTCGGCGCGCACCCGGCCCGCGTCACCTACCGGGGCCGCACGGTGTCGCAGCCGTTGCGGCTGGAGGAGGAGCTGGCCCGCGAGCTGCTGGACCGGATGGGCCGGACGGCGCGCGGGTTGGCCGTGGTCGCCGACGCCCCGCCGGCGGACCTGAGGACCGGCAACGCGCGCCGGGTCGGCGAGCCGGACCCCGTCGGGGTGACGCCCGCGCAGCTCGACCGGTCGTCCCGGGGGCTGCTGGTCGGGCTGGTGCGCTACTACCTCGACCGGCTGACCGGCGACCTGGCCGACGAGGAGTTCGACGCGCTGGACCTCGACCGGCTGCACTTCGCGTGGGAGGGCTCGGACAAGCGCGGCGCGGGGCACTACTACCGCATCCAGGGCCCGGAGCTGCTGATCGAGTACGACAACACGGACAACGACGCCAACCACGCGCACACGGTGTGGCGGCGGCGCTCCGGGGACTTCGGCGAGGACCTGCTGGCGGCCCACCGGGCGGCGGTGAGCCACGGGTGACGCCCGAGGAGGCCATCGCGGAGCAGGAGCGGCTGCGCCCGCTGGTGTCCACGCGCACGGACCCCGGGCTGGTGGTGCGGCACGTCGCCGGGCTCGACGTGTCCTACGCGGACGACGACCGGCTCGCGGCGGCGGTCGTGGTGCTGGAGGCGGAGACGTTGCGGACGGTCGACTCGGCCGTGGTGACGGGTCGGGCGGAGTTCCCGTACGTGCCCGGGCTGTTCGCGTTCCGCGAGCTGCCGCCGCTGCTGGAGGCGGTGGAGCGGCTCACCGTGACGCCGGACCTGCTGGTGTGCGACGGGCAGGGGTTGGCGCACCCGCGCCGGTTCGGGCTGGCCTGCCACCTCGGCGTGGTGACGGACCTGCCGAGCCTCGGCGTGGCCAAGACGCCCATGGGGCCGTACGCCATGCCGGACGACGCGCGGGGCGCGCACACCGACCTCGTGGACGACGGCGAGGTCGTGGGGCGTGCGCTGCGGACGCGGGAGGGCGTGAAGCCGGTGTTCGTGTCCGTGGGGCACCGCATCGACCTCGACCGGGCGTGCGCCGAGGTGCTGCGGCTGTGCGTGACGCGGCTGCCGGAGACGACCCGGCGCTCCGACGCGCTGGGCCGGGCTCAGCTCAGGTAGGCCAGCTCCGGGTGCCGCCGGACGTAGGTGTCCAGCAGGCTCCGGGCCGTGGCCACCGAGTCGACCAGCGGGTGCAGCGCGAACGCCTTGAGGGCGGCCGCGCGCGTGCCCTCCATGACGAGCCGGTCCACGGCCTTGACCGACGTGACGAGACCCGCCGCGTGGTCGGGCAGCGGGCTCACCGGCAGCGGGCGCGCTCCCGCCGCGTCCACCTCGCACGGCACCTCGACGACCGCCGTGTCGTCCAGGGTCGACAGTGTGGAGCCGTTGGGCACGTTGAGGATCAGCGTCGTCGTCCCGTTGTCCGCGATGGCGCGCATGAGCGCCATGGCGACGTGCTCGTACCCGCCGCCTTCGAGGGTGTCGCGCTCGCGTTCCTGGGCCATGTAGGTGGCCTCGCGCTCCAGCCGCGTGGTCTCCCAGTCCACTTCGCCGTCGTAGAACCGCCGTTGTTGGTCGAGCAGGAACGCACCGCGGTTGTCACCGAGCGCTTCACGGGTCGAGTAGTAGTAGTGCAGGTACTCGTTCGGGATGACGCCGAGCGCGCGCAGCCACTCCGCGCCGAAGAGCCGCCCTTCCTCGAAGCCCTCCAGGGCCCGGTCGTCGGCCAGCAGGGTCGGCAGCAGGTTCTCCCCGCCCACGTGGACGCCCTGCAACCAGCCGAGGTGGTTGAGGCCCGCGTAGTCGAACGTCGGCTCGTCCGGGTCGAGGCCCAGCGCGCGGGCGGCGCGGCGGCACAGGCCCACCGGCGAGTCGCAGATGCCGATGACGCGGTCGCCCAGGTGGCGGGCCATGACCTCGGTGACGAGCCCGGCCGGGTTGGTGAAGTTCACGACCCACGCCCGCGGCGCGACCTCGGCGATCCGCCGTGCGAGCGCGTCGGCCACGGGCGCGGTGCGCAGGCCGTACGCGATGCCGCCCGCGCCGACGGTCTCCTGGCCCAGCACGCCGTGCGCGTGCGCCACCTCCTCGTCGATCGCGCGCCCGGCCAGGCCGCCCACCCGGATCGCGGAGAACACGAAGTCCGCGCCGCGCAGCGCCTCGTCCAGGTCGGTGGTGGCGGTGACCGGCGGGCCGCCGCGCAGCACCCGGCGGATCGCCTCCAGCCGGCGCGCGTCCACGTCGTGCAGCACGAGTTCGGTGATGTGCTCGTCCAGCGCCTTGTGCACGAGCGGCACGCGGAAGCCGCCGCCGCCCAGGATGACCAGCCTCATGCGTGCCATCCTGCCCGGGCCGGCAAGATCACGAAGGCCGCCGTGCGCCGGTGCGGCTCGCGGTGGGCGTGGGCGATGAGGGTGCGGCGGGTCCGGGCGCAGGACCGCGCCGTGATGGTGGCGGGCACCGGCGCGGGGCCGAGCCAGGACGCGGTCGGCACGGGCGCGGCGGAGGGCTGCCCGGTGCGCCCGGCCGGAGGCCCCGCGCCGCGCGGCCGGCGTCGGCGGAGGGCATCGCCGCGTTCGACCTCGGCGGCGCGGCGGGAGCGCGGCCGGGCGGCGCGCCGCCCACGTGCACAGGTCTCCGCCGCTGGTCAAGGGGCCGATCGTCGGGTCTTGATCTCTGTCCACAGTGGACTTGGACCGCCCTTGACAGGGGTGGTGGCGCGGGGGATGGTCAGCGCCAAACCTGTCCTACACATGATGGGGGTTCGGTCGTGAAGGGTGCACGGAGAGCCGCGGTGCTCGCCGCTCTGGTGACGCTGCCGCTGGGGGTGACCCCGGCGGTGGCCGGCGCCGCGGCGGAGGGGCCCGTGTTCGTCGGCGGCGAGGCGCAACCCGTCTTCGACCCGAAGGACGTGGTGCGCGAGAGCCTGTGGGTGCGCGCCCCGGTCGACAGCGACCGGGACGGGCGCGACGACGAGGTCTACACCGAGGTCGTGCGCCAGAAGGCCACCGACCGCGGGTTGAAGGTCCCGGTGGTGTTCTTCAACAGCCCGTACTTCTCCGGCGGCAACGACGTGGCCAACCACGACGTCGACGTGGAGCTGTACGTGCCGAACCGCCGCGGCGGGTACGACAAGCGCGACGGGTCGCTGCTCAAGGCCGAGGCGGACGAGCGGATCGCGGCGGCCGTGGGGCCCAACCCGGGCCCGATCCGGTCCGGCCGCTACGAGGACTACTTCCTCGCCCGCGGCTTCGCCATGGTGTACGCCGAGTCGCTGGGCACCGGCCAGTCGACCGGCTGCCCCACCTCGGGCGGGCGCAACGAGACCATCGGCTCGAAGTCCGTGGTCGACTGGCTCAACGGCCGCGCGACCGCGCGCGACGCCGCGGGCGCGCCGGTCGTGGCGGGCTGGACCACCGGCAAGGTCGCCATGATGGGCGTGTCGTACAACGGCACCCTGCCCAACGCCGTCGCCGCGACCGGCGTCGAGGGCCTGGAGGCGATCGTGCCCATCGCGGCGATCTCCAGCTGGTACGACTACTACCGGGCCGACGGCGCGGTGGTCGCGCCCGGCACGTTCCAGGGCGAGGACCTCGACGTGCTGGCGGAGTACGTCTACACGCGCGCGGACCGGGAGATCTGCAAGCCCGTGATCGCCGACGTGGCGGCCCGCCAGGACCGCGTCACCGGCGACTACAGCCCGTTCTGGGACGAGCGGAACTACGTCAAGGACGCGTCCAAGGTCCGGGCCGCGGTGCTCGCCGTGCACGGGCTGAGCGACTGGAACGTCAAGGTCAAGCACGTGGCGCAGTGGTACGAGGCGCTGCGGCGGCACGGCGTGGAGCACAAGATCTGGCTGCACCAGTCCGGGCACACCGACCCCGACACGCTGCGGTCGGCGGAGTGGCGGCGCACGGTCAACCGCTGGTTCAGCCACTACCTGTACGGCGTGGACAACGGCGTGGAGCGCGAGCCCAAGGCCACGATCCAGCGCGAGGACAAGACCACGTGGGTGGACGAGGCCGACTGGCCCGCTCCCGGCACGTCGACCGCGCGGGTCTACCCGTGGGCGGGCGGCTCGGAACGGGGCGCGCTGCGGTTCCAGCAGGTGCCCGGCACCGCGGTGGTGGAGTCGTTGCGCGACGACGCGACCAAGCTCGCCGAGGACCTGATCGACCTGCCCGGCTCCGGCAACCGCCTGTCGTACGCGACCCGGCCGACGTCCGAGCCGGTGCGGTTCTCCGGCACGGCGCGGGTCGACCTGGCGCTGTCGTTCGACCGGCCCGCGGCCAACGTGACCGCGTTGCTGGTGGACCGGGCCCCGGACGGCACGTCCCACGTGATCACGCGCGGGTGGACCGACCCGCAGAACCGGGTGTCGCCGTCGCGCACCAAGCCGATCGAGCCCGGCAAGCGGTACCGGGTCGAGGTCGAGCTGGAGCCGAACGACTACGTGGTCCCGGCTGGTCACCGCGTCGAGTTCGTGCTGATCTCTTCTGACCACGACTACACGTTGCGGCCGGCGCCGGGCACGGGCCTGTCGCTCGACCTCACCGCGACGGTGGTGGAGCTGCCCGTGGTCGGCGGGGTCGCCGCGTTGCGCCGATCGGTGGGTTAGAAAGTAATCCACGAAGCGTCTACTCGGAAAGTCTTCCACTGAACGGTGCGGGTGTGGTCGGATCTGCGCCACAGCCGTCAAGGAGGTGGCAGATGAGCCGAGTCCGGCGCGCGTTCGTCACGGCCCTGGTCACGCCGCTGGTCGGCCTCGCCCTCACGCAGGGCGAGGCCGCCGCGGCGCCCGCGTTCCAGATGCCGTTCCCGTGCGGCCAGGTGTGGGAGGGGCAGACCCGGACGGGGCACAGCCCCGCCAACGCGGTCGACCTCAACCGCGCCAACGACCTGGGCGACCCCGTCGTGGCGTCCGCGGCGGGGACCGTGACGCGGGTGGAGAACGAGGGCGGCACCAGCTACGGACGGTGGATCGAGATCGGTCACGGCGGCGGGTGGCGCACCCGGTACGCGCACCTGTCCGTGCAGCGGGTCAGCGTCGGGCAGGCGGTGTCGAAGGGGCAGCGCATCGGCGACGTCGGCTCGACCGGCGGGTCGACCGGGCCGCACCTGCACTTCGAGCAGCGGCTGGACGGCGTGGCGCAGAAGATCACGTTCAACGGCTCGCAGATTCTCTACTGGGGCACGCGCAGCTACACCAGCCGCAACTGCTGAGCGTTGCTCCGTTCGGGTTGGTTAGGGATTAATTCACCAACTCAAAACCTGGTAAGTCTTCCACTGAAGCGGCCGCGCGTGATCGGATGACCACCCGCAGTCGTCAAGGAGGTGGCAGATGAGCCGACGCGTGTTCGTCACGGCCCTGGTGGCGCCGCTGATCGGCCTCGTCCTCACGCAGGGCGAGGCCGCGGCGGCCCCCAACTTCCAGATGCCGTTCCCGTGCAACCAGGTGTGGGAGGGCCAGACCCGGACCAACCACAGCCCCGCGAACTCGGTCGACTTCAACCGCGCGAACGACGACGGCGACCCGGTGGTCGCGTCGGCGGCGGGCAGCGTCACGCGGGTCGCGAACGAGGGCAGCACGAGCTACGGCCGGTGGGTCGAGATCGACCACGGCGGTGGCTGGCGCACCCGGTACGCGCACCTGTCCGCGCAGAGCGTGTCCGTCGGCCAGTCCGTGCGGATCGGCCAGCGGATCGGCAACGTGGGCTCGACCGGCGGGTCGACCGGGCCGCACCTGCACTACGAGCAGCGGCTCAACGGCGTCGACCAGAAGATCAAGTTCAACGGCACGCAGATCTACTACTGGGGCACGCGCAGCTACACCAGCCGCAACTCGTGCGGCACGAGCGTGACCGGCACCGTGGGCACCGACAGCGGCGCGTCGGTCACCATCCGCTCGGGTCCGGGCACGCAGTACGCGGCCGTGGGGTCGGTCGCGAACGGCGCGACGGTGACGATCAGCTGCCAGACGCGGGGCGAGACCATCACCGGCAAGTACGGCACCACCAGCCTGTGGGACAAGATCGGGTCCGGGTACATCTCCGACGCCTACGTGTACACAGGTTCGGACGGCCAAGTGGCGCCGAGCTGCTGAGTTTTCCCAGGTGACGGGTCGCTGCGGCACGCGCCGCGGCGACCCGTTCCCGAGTTGTCCACAGATCCGCCCCGGCCGCCGGCCCTCACCGCCGCCGTCCGCCACAGTCGGACCCATGACCAACTCGCTCACCCGCCCCGGCCTGCGCGACCCGGGCGACCTGATCGCCGCCGTCCCCCACCTGCTCGGCTTCCACCCGGACGACTCGATCGTCGTGCTCCTGGTGCGGGGCCACGACGTGGCCGTGACCCTGCGCGTCGACCTGCCGCCGCCGGACGCGCCGACCCGGTCGTCCCGGAAGCTCCTCGCGCCGCTGGCCCGCTACGGCGGCGATGCCGCCGTGATCGTCGTGGTCGGCGGCGGGTCGGGCGACCCGCCCGAGGACCTGCCGCACGCCGGCCTGGTGGACGAGGTCTGCGCGTCCCTGGACGCCGTCGACGTGCCGCTCGTGCTGGCCGTGTGGACGCGCGCCACGGCCAAGGGGGAGCGCTGGTTCGACTACCGCGACGTGGGCGGCTCCGGCACGGTGCCGGACCCGTCGAGCACGGTGCTCGCCGCGTCGTCGGCCGCGGCCGGCCACGTCACCTACGCCAGCCGTGACGCGATGCGCGACCTGCTGACCCCGGACCCGCCGGAGGCCCTGGCCCGCCGGACCGCGCTGCTCAACCGCCTGGCCGCCGACCACCCGCCCCCGGAGGACGTCGTCCCGACCCGGCACCGCGACCTGGTGCACGCCGAGGTGGTGCGCGCGGCCGACCGGAAGCGCCTGCTGACCGACGAGGAGGTGGCCGACCTGGCCCACGCCCTGTCGCACCCGCTGACCCGCGACTCGGCGCTGGCCTACTGCGTCGGCGAACACGCCCGCGGCGCGGAGGTCCTGTGGACCGAACTGACCCGCGCGAGCCCGGTCCCGGAACGCGCCGAACCGGCCACCCTGCTCGCGTTCTCCGCCTACGCGCGGGGCCTGGGCAGCCTGGCCGCCGTGGCCCTGGACCGGGCCGAGGAAGCCAACCCGGGCCACCGCCTGGCGGACCTGCTCCGAACAGCCCTGACCACCGGCCTCCCACCAGAGCAGATCCGCGACCTGGCCGAACGCTCCGCCGCCACGGAGTGGACCGCCCCACCAACCACCGGCGACCCGTTCGGCTAAAGCGCCGCTGGCGCGCACCGAACCGCCCCCGGCTCCCGGGGCGACCGACTTCACCGGCTGCGGTTGCCGGGGCGTGCGGCCGTGCCGGTTGCCGGGTAAGCGGCTTCGCCGGTTGCTCGGGCGGGGCCGGCCTTGCCGGTTGCTCGGGCGGGGCGGGCCGTGCCGGTTGCTCGGGGCGTGCGGCTTCACCCGCTGCCGAGGCGTGCGGCTTCGCCGGCTGCTGAGGGGTACGGCCTTGCCAGCTGCCGGGGAGGCCCTGCCGGCTGTGAAGGTGAGTGGCTTCACCGGTTGCTCGGGGCGTGCGGCCTGGCCGGCTGCTGAGGCGTGCGGCCTTGCCGGCTGCTGGGTGAGTGGCTTCGCCGGCTGCCGGGGCGAGCGGCCTCGCCCGGCACCGGTCCGGCCGTCGGTCACGGGACTGTCCGTGGTGGCCGACCCAGCTCGTGCTCGGCATCCACCCGACCGGCCGGCTCGGTCCGAGCCTGAACGGTGCCGGGTGCGTGTCGGTGCCCCGTGGCGGGACGTCCCTCCCGACCACGGGCCTTGGCAGACCGTCTACGGGTCGGCAGCGGACCGGTGTCTGGGTGCGGATCTCGACCGCGTTGCAGGCCCGGGCCGACGCCGCCGGGTCGATCGTGTGGGCTACCTCGCCAGCCACGACGCCGACCGCGCCCGCGCGGTGGAACGAGCCTGGCTCGACCCGGCCACGGCCGGGGTGCTGTGCGCGCGCGGCGGCTACGGCAGGCGGGTGCGCGTAAAACGGGATCTGCAGGTCGAGCCGCCCGACACCGACGCGGGCGGGGCGGAGCCCGACGACCACGGGCTGGGCCGCTCGCGGGGCGGGTGGACCAGCAAGCTGCACCTGGCCTGTGAGCAGGGACGACGGCCGTTGTCGTTGCTGGTCGCCGCCGGACAGCGCGGTGACAGCCCGCAGTTCGTGCCGGTGATCGAGGGGATCTCGGTGCCGCGCGTCGGGCCCGGCCGGGCCCGGACACGACCGGACCGGGTCCTGGCGGACAAGGCCAACCGCGCCTGCCTGCGCCGACGCGGGATCAAGGCGACCATCGACCAACCCCGTGACCAGGCCGCCCACCGCAAGGCCAAAGGCTCCGCCGGCGGGCGGCCACGCACGATCGACAGGGAGATCTACAAGCAGCGCCATGCCGTCGAGTGCGGCATCAACCTGCTCGAGCAGCACCGCGCGGTGGCCACCCGGTACGACAAACTCGCCGTCCGCTACCAGGCCACCATCGACATCTGGCTACGCCACATCTGAAACACGCGCTAGCAGGCTGCCGGGCGAGCGGCCTCGCCCGGCACCGGTCCGGCCGCCGGTCACGGGCCTGTCCGTGATGGCCGACCCAGCTCGTGCTCGACATCCACCCCACCGGCCGGCTCGGTCCGGGGCCTGAACGGCGCCGGGTCACTGCCCGGTGCCGCCGACCCCCCTGGCAGGCGCTCACAGCGCACCTGCCACGGCACACGAACGCACCACTTGGAGGTGATGCCCCTGGCCAGCAACCCGCTGTCACCAACCCGCTGTCACCAACCCGCTGTCACCAACCCGCTGTCACCAACCCGCTGTCACCAACCCGCTGTCACCAACCCGCTGCCGACGACCCGAGACGCGACCGGGGCGGTCGCCGGCGCAGCCGGGCACACCCGGGGGGGCCGGGGGCCGGT
>NZ_JBHYXZ010000077.1:24521-40058 GCF_042752395.1 Actinosynnema sp. NPDC059335
CGCCCCCACCATGGTAGGCCGCGACCCCGAGGAGGCTAATCCGCGGCGGCGTCCCGGGACGCCTCCGCGGGATGGCACCGAAGGGCAGGCCGTACCCCGGGGGAGTCCGCCCCGAGCGGGCACCGCGTCGGAGCCCGGTCAGACCAGGTCGGGCCGCCGCCAGGGTTCGCCCAGCACGTGCTCGGCCAGGAACGCGAACACGGTCTCGTACCAGACCTTGGCGTTGCCGGGCGTGAGGATCCAGTGGTTCTCGCTCGGGAAGTACAGGAACTTCGCCGGCACACCGTGCCGCACGAGGTCGAAGTACAGGCGCTGCCCCTCGCCGATCGGGACCCGGTAGTCCTTGTCGCCGTGGATCACGAGCATGGGCGTCTTGATGTCGGCCACCCGCAGGTGCGGCGAGTTCGCCCGCACCGTCTCCTCCTGCCGCAGCGGGTCGCCCATCTCGCGGATCCAGTAGTACGAGTCGTCCGTGGTCCCGGTGAACGCGTCCAGGTGCCACAGCGACGCGTGCGTCACGATCGCGTTGAACCGGTCGGTCTGCGTGGCGATCCAGTTCGCCATGTACCCGCCGAACGACCCGCCCATGGCGGCCGTGCGCGAGTCGTCGATGTCGTCGCGCCGCACGGCCACGTCCGTGATCGCCATCAGGTCCGTGTACGGCTTGCCGCCCCACGAGGCCCACCCGGCGCGCACGAAGTCGTGCCCGTACCCGGTGGACAGCGCCGGGTCCGGCAGCAGCACCGCGTAACCCCGCGCGGCCATGAGCCACGGGTTCCAGCGCCAGCTCCACCCGCTCCAGCTCATCACCGGCCCGCCGTGCACCCACAGCAGCAGCGGCGCGGGCCGGTCGGCCGACGCGCCGGCGGGCAGCACCAGCCACGCCCGCACGGTCCGGCCGTCCTCGACCACCGTGTCGATCTCGGTGAGCGTGCCGGGCAGCGACTCCACCGCGCCGGGCGCGGGCAGCGGGGTGGCCTGCTGGTCCACCCCGTCGGCCGTCAGGCGCACCGGCTGCGGCGGGTGGTCCCACGCGCTGCGCAGCGCGTACACGGTCGTGCCGTCGGGGCTGACCCGCACGTCGGTGTACGCGCCGGTCGCGGTCAGCTTCACCACCGAGCCGGACGCCAGGTCGAGCTTCCAGATCGGCTGGTGGCCCCGGTGGCTGCTGGTGAAGTACACCGCGTCACCGGCCGGGCTCACGACCGGGTGCTCCGGTTCCTCCGCGAAGTCGGCCGCCAGCTCCTCGACCGCGCCCGACTCCAGGTCGATGCGCACCAGCGTGTTGCGCCACGGGCTCTCCGGCGTGGAGTCGAACGCCCGCACCGCGACCACCCCGGACGAGTCCGGCAGGAACACCGGCTGGAGGAACGAGTGCCCCTCCCGGTCGGCGAGCACGCGGTCCACCGCGCCGTCGGTCGACGTCAGCCGCAGCCGCACCCGCTTGCCGTACGACGCGCTCACCACGACGCCCTCGGTGTGCACGACCCACCGCCCGTCCGGGCTGATCGCGGGGGAGTCGTCCAGCCGCGACGCCGCGTGCGGCGTCAGGTCGACCAGGTCCTCGGCCTGGTCCACGCGCTCGCGGTGCACGTCGACCGGCGCGGTGGTCACCAGCAGCCGGGGGTAGCTCGGCCCGAGGTCGGCGTCCCAGTACCGGACCGGGTACGACTCGTGCAGGATCGCGGTCACCCCGGCGTCCTCGCGGGCCTTGCGGTGCTCCTCGTCCTGCTCGCCGAACTCCACCGTGGGGTGCGCGCCCGCCGCGAACAGCACCGTGCCGGCGTCCCGCGCCACCGCGAACTCCGACACCCCGCCCGCGGGCCGGTACAGCTCGCGCGCCTCGCCGACGGGCGGCAGCAGCCACAGCGCGGTCTTGTCCTTGGCCTTGCCGTCCGCCGGCTTGGCCTCCTGGTCGGGCCGCGAGGAGAGGAACAGCAGCGCGCCGTCGGGCGTGAACGCGGGCGCGGACTCGCCCTTCGCGCCGCGCGTCAACCGCCGCGCGGGGCGCTCGCCCGCCGGGTCGACCTCCCACAGCGCCGCCTGCCACGCCTTGCCGTCCGGCGAGAGCGTCGCCACCGCGGTGACCAGGCGCGTCCCGTCCGGGGACAGCGCGAGCGACGAGAGCCGCGGCATCTCGGTGAACGCCGTCAGGTCCCCGAACGCCGCTTCGGTGATCTTGCCTGCCATCACGCCCCCTGCCGCGACCGGGTGAAGTCCCACGCGTCGCGCACGATGCCGGCCAGGTCCACGCGCTCGGGCTTCCACCCCAGCTCCGTGCGGGCCTTCTCGCTGGAGGCGACGAGCACGGCCGGGTCGCCCGCCCGGCGGGGCGCGACGTCGGCGGGGATCGGGTGCCCGGTCACCTCGCGGCAGGCGTCGATGACCTGCTGGACCGAGAAGCCGAACCCGTTGCCGAGGTTGTAGATGCGGTGCTCGCCCGCGGTCGCGTGCTTCAGCGCCCGCAGGTGCGCGTCGGCGAGGTCCACCACGTGGATGTAGTCGCGCACGCACGTGCCGTCCTCGGTCGGCCAGTCGTCGCCGTAGACCTGCACCCGGTCCCGCACGCCGGACGCGACCTGGAGCACGATCGGGATGAGGTGCGTCTCCACACCGTGCCGCTCGCCGAACCGCCCGTACGCGCCGGCCACGTTGAAGTAGCGCAGCGACACCGCGGCCAGGCCGTGCGCGGCGGCGTAGGACGTGATCGCGTGGTCGATCGCGAGCTTCGTCGCGCCGTAGGTGTTGGTCGGGCGGGTCGGCGCGGTCTCGGCGATCGGCACCTCGTCCGGCTCGCCGTAGGTCGCGGCCGTGGAGGAGAACACCAGGCGCGGCGTGCCGTGCTCGCGCATCGCGTCCAGCAGCCGCAGCGACGTGACCACGTTGCCCTGCCAGTACTTCGCGGGGTCCTGCATGGACTCGCCCACCAGGGACTTGGCCGCGAAGTGCAGCACACCGTCGAAACCGTCGGCGAGCACCTCGCCGATCACGTCGTCGATGTTCGCGTCCACCAGCCGCGCGCCGTCGGGCACCGCGTCGGCGTGGCCGGTGGACAGGTCGTCCAGCACGACCACCTCGTGCCCGGACTCGACCAGCCTGGCCGCGCAGACGCTGCCCACGTACCCGGCGCCGCCCGTGACGAGCAACTTCACCCTGCATCCCCGCTTTCGACTAGAACGTCATTCGTCACGGCCCGCGCCCGCCGAGGGCACGGCCGTGAAGGTCCGCGGCGTGGTCCAGCCGCGCTCGGCGAACGCGGCGAGCACCCGCCGCACCACCTCGTCGTGCTCCGCCGCGGGCACCAGCGCGATCGCCGACCCGCCGAAGCCGCCGCCGGTCATCCGCGCGCCCAGCGCGCCCGCCGCCTTCGCCGCGTCCACGGCCACGTCCAGCTCCGGCGCGGACACGCGGTAGTCGTCCCGCAGCGACGCGTGCGACGCGTCCAGCAGCGGACCCAGCGCGGCCAGCTCGTCGGCCCGCAGCAGCTCCACCGCCCGCAGCACGCGGGCGTTCTCCGTCACCACGTGCCGCACCAGCGGCCGCAGCCGGTCGGGCAGCCGGTCCAGCGCCCCGTCGAGGCCGTCCGGCGCGACGTCGCGCAGCGCGGGCACGCCCAGCAGCCCGGCCGCCTCCTCGCACCCGGCCCGACGCGCGCCGTAGCCGCCGTCGGTGTGCGAGTGGCTCGCCCGGGTGTCGATGACCAGCACCTCCAGGTCGTGCGCGGAGGCGTCGAACGGCACCTGCTCGGCCTCGAACGACCGCACGTCGAGGAACAGCACATGGGCCTCGGTGCAGCACAGGGACGCGGTCTGGTCCAGCAGGCCGGTGGGCGCGCCGACGAAGTCGTTCTCCGCGCGCTGCACCCAGCGCGCGATCCGGGGCAGGTCGTCGGCGGGCCGCCCGGCCAGCCCGAGCAGCGCGAGCGCCACCGCGCACTCCAGCGCGTGCGACGACGACAGGCCCGCGCCCGCGGGCACGTCCCCGGCGATGACGAGGTTCGCCCCGCCGGTCACGCCCTGGTCGCGCAGCGCCCACGCCACGCCGGCCGGGTAGGCGGCCCAGCCGCCCACCACACCCGGTTCGAGGTCGGCGACCACGAGCGGGGACGCCTGCTGCGCCACGCCGTCGTCACCGACCGTGGTCACGTGCAGCCGCCCGTCGTCCCGCGGCGACGCGGCCACCGCGGTCCGGTGCGGCAGCGCGAACGGCAGCACGAAGCCGTCGTTGTAGTCGGTGTGCTCCCCGATCAGGTTCACCCGTCCGGGAGCGGACCACACGCCGGCCGGCGCGACGCCGTGCAGCCGGGCGAACGCCGCGGCCGCGCGCCGCGTAGGGCTCACCGGGCCTGCACCAGGACGGCGTGCGCCACGGCCGGGTCCAGCTCGGCGACCGTGCCGTTGCCGCGCACCTGGACGACCTTCGCGCCACCGAGCGAGTCGACCTCGACCGTGCCGCCCGGCACCACGCCCGCGGCCTTCAGCTCGGCCATCAGGTCGGGGTCGAGCTGCACGTGCTCGGCGATCCGCCGCACCTCCACCCGGCCGCCGCCGCGGCGGGCCACCTCGTCCACGCGCACCAGGTCCGCCTCGGCGGCGGGGGCGGGCTCGCCGTCGCCCAGCTTGTCCAGCCCGGGGATGGGGTTGCCGTAGGGCGAGGTGGTGGGGTTGCCGAGGAGCTTGACCAGCTTGCGCTCGACGGCCTCGCTCATCACGTGCTCCCAGCGGCACGCCTCGCTGTGCACGTGCTCCCACTCCAGGCCGATGATGTCGACCAGCAGGCGCTCGGCGAGCCGGTGCTTGCGCATGACCGCCACGGCCAGGTTGCGGCCCTGCTCGGTCAGCTCCAGGTGCCGGTCGTCGGCCACGACGACCAGGCCGTCGCGCTCCATCCGGCCGACCGTCTGGCTCACCGTCGGGCCGCTCTGGCCCAACCGCTCGGCGATGCGGGCGCGCAGGGGCACCACGCCTTCTTCTTCCAGCTCGTAGATCGTGCGGAGGTACATCTCGGTGGTGTCGATGAGGTCGTTCACACCCGCTCCCCTTCGTATGGCGTCAATGCTAGTCGGCCGGTCACGGGTGCAGGATGGTGCCGTGCATCCACTGATCAGCACCGAAGCCCTGGCCACCGCGTTGGACGGCGCCGAACCACCGGTCGTGCTCGACGTCCGCTGGCGGCTGGGCGGACCACCGGGACGTCAAGACTACGAGGTCGGGCACGTTCCCGGCGCCGTGTACGTCGACCTCGACACCGAGCTGTCCGCGCCGCCCGGCGCGGGCGGCCGGCACCCGCTGCCCGACCCGTCGGCGCTGCAGGCCGTGCTGCGGGCCGCCGGCGTCCGCGCGCATCACCCGGTCGTGGCGTACGACGCGGGTGACGGCTCGGTCGCGGCCCGTGCCTGGTGGCTGCTGCGCTGGGCCGGTCACCCGGAGGTGGCGGTCCTGGACGGCGGCTACGCGGCGTGGACCGCCGACGGCTACCCGGTCAACGCCGACACGCCGACGCCTGTTCCCGGCGACATCGTGGTGCGGCCCGGCGGCATGCCGGTGCTGGACGCCGACGAGGCCGCCGCGTTCCCCGCGGCCGGCGTGCTGCTGGACGCCCGCGCGCCCGAGCGCTACCGGGGCGAGACGGAGCCGGTCGACCCGCGGGCCGGGCACATCCCGGGCGCGCTGAACGCGCCGACGTCGGGCCACACCGCCGAGGGGCGCTGGCGGCCGGCCCCGGCGCTGGCCGAGCGCTTCGCCGCGATCGGCGTCACGCCCGATCGCCCGGTGGCGGCCTACTGCGGGTCTGGCGTCACCGCGTCGTCGGTGGTGCTGGCCCTGGAGGTGGCGGGCCTCACCACCCGGGACCGCCCCGCGCCGCTCTACGCGGGCTCCTGGTCGCAGTGGTCGTCGGACCCGTCCCGCCCGGCGGCGACGGGCGACGCCTGACCCTCGCCGCCGACCGCGTCCCGGCCGCCCGCGAGGGGCGACGCCTGACCCTTGCCGCCGACCCCGTCCCGGCCGCCGGCGAAGGGTGACGCGACACCGTTGCCGCCGGACCCGTGTCGTCCGGCGGCAAGGGGCGTGACCGGGGTCGCCGAACCCGTCCGGGCCGCCCCGCAGGGCCGGTCAGGCGTTGGGGATCTTCTCGAACGCCTTCGTCGCGAGCTTCAGCGCGACCGCGCACGGCTCGAACTCGTCGATCGGCGTCACGGTGGTCTGGAACGCGGGCGTGATCTCGTCGGGGTCGTCGGTCAGCATGACCAGCACCGTGCACTCGCCGTCCGACTTCACCTCGTACGCGGTGTTGCCGCCCACCTCGATGGCCCGCGCCTCGCCCTCGTACTCGGCGAAGTTCAGCATGAACAGCACCACCGAGTACGGCTCCTCGGTGCTCTGCACGCAGCCCTTCTCGCCGACCTTCGCCGCGCCGACGGCCGCGCCGACCTCCTCGGGGGTGAGGAGGTCGCAGTCCTCGTAGCCCTCGGTCTTCTTCTTGGTCGTGATCTTGATGTCGCCGTTCGGCTTCTTCGCGTCCGTGGTCTTGGGCGCGGTCGGCTTGTCGGCGGACTTCGAGGACTTCGGCGACGACGTCCTGGTCGACGACGGCTCGCCCGAGGTGGTGCCGGAGTCCGCGCCCGCCGCGGCGACGGGGCTGCCGACGACCTTGGTGGCGCACCCGGTGAGGCCGAGCGTGAGCGCCAAGGCCAGCACAGCGGTCAGGGCGGGGACTCGTCGCAGCTGCATGTCTTCTCTGACCCCGTTCCGACGTGCGGGGTTCCATCCTCGATGGCCGCAATCCTGGCCCGCCGCGTCTCGGCAGACTCTAAGTCCACCCCGGACCCCCGGGCGTGCGGGGCGACCAAGCTGTGATCACACCCCCACCCGCCCGGTGGGTTAGGTTGCCGACATGGGCAAGGCAGCCGCCGTGGTCTGGGACGAGTCCTTCCTCGGCTACGACCTGGGCGGGGACCACCCGCTCAACCCGGTCCGACTGGACCTGACCGTCCGGCTCGCCGCCGGGCTCGGCGTGCTGGACGGGGTGGACCTCGTCACGCCCGACCCGGCGTCGGAGGCGGAGATCGAACGCGTCCACGAGCCGTCCTACCTCAACGCGGTGCGGGCCGCGCCGATGGCCGGCTGGGACGTCGGGCACGGCCTGGGCACCGCCGACAACCCGGTGTTCGACCGCATGCACGAGGCGTCCGCGCTGGTCGTGGGCGGTTCGCTGGCCGCGGCCCGGCGGATCGCGTCGGGCGAGGCCGACCGGGCGGTCAACATCGCGGGCGGGCTGCACCACGCGATGCGCGACCACGCCGCCGGGTTCTGCGTCTACAACGACTGCGCGGTGGCGATCTCGTGGCTGCTCGACCACGGCTTCGACCGGATCGCCTACGTCGACACCGACGTGCACCACGGCGACGGCGTGCAGGCCGCCTTCTACGACGACCCGCGCGTGCTGACGATCTCGGTGCACCAGAGCCCGCTGAGCCTGTGGCCGGGCACCGGGCGGCCCGCCGAGGTGGGCGGTCCGGGCGCGGAGGGCACGAGCGTGAACCTGGCCCTGCCGCCCGGGACCGGCGACCGGGCCTGGCTGCGGGCGTTCGAGGCGACCGTGCCGTCGCTGCTGCGCGCGTTCCGGCCCCGGGTGCTGGTCACGCAGTGCGGCGTGGACACCCACCGCGAGGACCCGCTGGCCGACCTGGCGCTCACCGTGGACGGCCACCGCGCGATCTACCGCAGGCTGCGCGAGCTGGCCGGGGAGACCGCGGGCGGTCGCTGGCTCGCCCTCGGCGGCGGCGGGTACGAGCTGCTGCGGGTCGTGCCGCGCAGCTGGACGCACCTGCTGGCCACCGTGCTGGACCGGGACGTCGACCCGGACGCGCCGCTGCCCGCCGACTGGGTCGCCCACGCGTCGGGCCTGGCCCCGAACCGGCCGCTGCCGTCGTCCATGACCGACGCGGCCGACACCGCGTTCGAGCCCTGGGGCGGCCAGCTCGACACGCCCGTCGACCTGGCGGTCCGGGACACCCGGCGTGCGGTGTTCCCGCTGCACGGGCTGGACCCCGACGACCCGAGGGACTGAGCGAAGCCGTGGACCCGTTCGACTACCCGAGGCACTGGGAGGCCGACGTCGTGCTCAGCGACGGCGGCACGGTCCACCTGCGGCCGATCACCCCCGACGACGCGGACAAGCTGCTCGCGTTCCACGGCCGGCTGTCCGAGCGCACCCGCTACTTCCGCTACTTCGGCCCCTACCCGCGGATGCCCCGGCGGGACCTCGAGCGGTTCAGCACCGTCGACCACGCCGACCGGGTCGCGTTCGCCGCGCTGCTCGGCGACGACATCGTGGCCGTCGGCCGCTACGACCGGCTCGGCACGAGCGGCTCGGCGGAGGTCGCGTTCGTGGTCGAGGACGCCCACCAGGGCCGCGGCCTGGGCTCGATCCTGCTGGAGCACCTCGCCGCCGCCGCGAGGGAACGCGGGCTGAGCCGGTTCACCGCCGAGGTGCTCGCCGAGAACGGCCAGATGGTGCGGATCTTCCGGGACGCGGGCTACGGCGTGAGCCGCGCGTTCGAGGAGGGCGTGGTGCACCTGGAGTTCGACATCGACCCCACCGAGGAGTCGGTGGCGGTGGCCCGCGCCCGCGAGCAGGCCGCCGAGGCGCGCAGCGTGCACAACCTGCTGCACCCCAGGTCGGTGGCGGTGATCGGCGCGTCCACCGACCAGACCAAGATCGGCCACGCGGTGCTGACGAACCTGCTCGGCGCCGACTTCGCCGGGCCGGTGTACCCGGTCAACGCCGAGCACCGGTCGGTGCGCGGGGTGCGCGCGTACCCGTCCGTGCTGGACATCCCCGACGACGTGGACCTCGCCGTGGTCGCGGTGCCCGCCGCGGGCGTGGACGAGGTGATGGACGCCTGCCTCGCCAAGGGCGTGAAGGCGCTCGTCGTGGTCACGTCCGGGTTCGGCGAGACCGGGCCGGGCGGGTTGAGCGCGGAGCGCAGGCTCGCCGCCGAGGCCCGCGCGCACGGCATGCGGGTGGTCGGCCCGAACGCGCTGGGCGTGCTGAACACCGACGCGGGCGTCCGCCTCAACGCCACCCTCGCGCCGCGGCTCCCGGCCCGCGGCCGCACCGGCTTCTTCTGCCAGTCCGGCGCGCTGGGCACCGCGATCCTGGCCACCGCCGCCGAACGCGGCCTCGGCCTGTCCACGTTCGTGTCCGCGGGCAACCGGTCCGACGTCTCGGGCAACGACCTGCTCCAGTACTGGGAGACCGATCCGGCCACCGACGTGGTGCTGCTGTACCTGGAGTCGTTCGGCAACCCGCGCAAGTTCGCCCGGCTGGCCCGCCGGCTCGGCCGCACCAAGCCCATCGTGGCGGTGAAGTCGGGGCGGCACGCGGTCACGCCCGCGTTGGCGGCCACCTCGGTGCCGGTGGACGAGTCGAGCGTGCAGGCGTTGTTCGAGCAGGCCGGCGTGATCCGGGTGGAGTCGCTGGCGCAGCTGTTCGACACCGCGCTGCTGCTGGCGCACCAGCCGCTGCCCGCCGGGCCGCGGGTCGCCGTGGTGGGCAACTCGACCGCGATCGGGCTGCTGGCCGCGGACACCGCGCTGGCGCAGGGCCTGGAGCTGGCGGGCGAGCCGGTGGACGTGGGCTCGCAGGCCGGGCCGGAGGCGTTCGCGGCGGCGGTGCGGGAGGCGTTGGCGAACCCGGCCGCGGACGCGCTCGTGGTGGTGTTCGTGCCGCCGCTGGCGGTGCCCGGCGCGTCGTTCGCCCGCGCGTTGCGCGAGGTGGTGGAGGAGGCCGGGCAGGGCAAGCCGATCGCCTCGACGTTCCTGGCCGTGGAGGGCGTGCCCGCCGAACTGGCCGTGCCCGGTCCCGGCGGCGCGCCCGGACGCGGTTCCGTGCCGTCGTACCCGAGCCCGGAGCGGGCGGTGGCCGCGTTGGCGCGGGTGACGCGCTACGCGCGGTGGCGGTCCGCGCCGCAGGGCACGTTCGCGCGGCCCGAGGGCATCGACCCCGCCGCCGCGCACGCCCTCGTGGCGTCGCTGGAGCTGGACGGCGAACGGCGGTTGGACGACGACACCGCCGTGCGGCTGCTCGCGTGCTACGGCGTGGAGATCGTGCCGTTCCGGGTCGTCACGTCGGCGGACGACGCGGTCCGCGCGGCGGAGGACCTGGGCTACCCGGTGGCGTTGAAGTCCACCGACGAGCGGCTGCGGCACCGCACCGACCTCGTCGGCGTCCGGCTCGACCTGACCGGCGCGGAAGCCGTTCGCACGGCGTACGCGATGCTCGCCGGCATGTCGGACCGGCCCGACGTGTACGTGCAACGCATGGCACCCAAGGGGATCTCGTGCGTGCTCGGGCTCCAGGACGACCCGTCGTTCGGCTCGCTGGTGTCGTTCGGCCTGTCCGGGCTCGTCAGCGACCTGCTCGGGGACCGCGCCTACCGGGCGGTCCCGCTCACCGACGCGGACGCGGCGGCGCTGGTCCGCGCGCCCAAGGCCGCGCCGCTGCTGGCCGGGTACCGGGGCGACGAGCCGGCGGACCTGACCGCGTTGCAGGACCTCGTGCTGCGGCTCGCCGCCCTCGCCGAGGACCTGCCGGAGGTGCGGGAGCTGTCCCTGGAGCCCGTGCTGGCCAGCGCCGCCGGCGCGTACGTCGGCAACGCGCGCGTCACGCTCGGCCCGCCGCCGTCGCGGCATGACACCGGTCCCAGGCAGCTCAGGTCGGTGCACCAGCGCCGGGCTTGACCGATCAGGTGCCCGTTTCCTCCCCTCGGCCCTGGACCGGACCCCTTGCGCCGCCTAGGTTTCCCGCATCCGAGAGGGAACCTCCCGAAAAGGGGAAGAATGGCTCTGGCACTGTCGCGCGCCCTCGTTGTGGCGTGCTCCGCCGCGCTCGTCCTCACCTCGTGCTCCTCCGGCGACGACACGACCGTCGCCGGCAAGGCGGACAGCTCGACCGGGCTGACCATCGCCGTGGCGTACGACCAGCCGGGACTCGGCGTGCGCCGCCTGGACGGCACCTACCGGGGCTTCGACGTCGACGTGGCCCGGTACGTCGCCCGCGAGCTGGGCGCCGCCGCCGAGGACGTCCGGTTCATCGAGGCCACGCCCTCGGAACGCGAGAAGCTGCTCACCTCGGGGGCCGCCGACCTGGTGGTGTCCAGCTACTCGATCACCGACAAGCGCAAGGAGGTCATCGACTTCGTGGGTCCGTACTTCGTGGCCGGGCAGGACCTGCTGGTCCGGTTGACCGACGAGCGGATCACCGGACCGGAGTCGCTCGACTCCGGCAACCTCAAGCTCTGCTCGGTGGCCAACACCACCTCGGCGCAACACGTGAAAGACCGGTACGCGCAGTCCGTCCAACTGGTGGAGTACCCGAACTTCAGCGACTGCGTGACCGCGCTGCTGGCCGAGCAGGTGGACGCGATGACGACCGACGACGTCATCCTCGCGGGCTACGCCGCGCAGAACCCCGAGCTGCTGCGGGTGGTCAACAAGCCGTTCAGCAAGGAGGAGTACGGCATCGGGCTGCGCAAGGGCGATCCGACCAGCAAGGCGAAGGTCGCCGCCGCCGTTCGGAAGATGATCGACACCGGCGAATGGCGCAGGTCGCTGGAGGCCAACGTGGGTGCGTCCGGTTACGCCATACCGGATCCGCCGCAGCTCGCGGCGTGATCTGCGACCCACCCCGTCAGCGGTCCGACGGGCGGCGACCGGCCCGTAGGCTCGAACCGTGCATGCCTCGTATTACGCGCCCCACTACCGCGCGGACGGGCCGGTCCGCGCCGGCATCCCGGACCACGGCCGCATCCCGCGCTACTACGCGGTCAAGACGGAGCTGCTGTGGCTCGTCGACGCGCTGGGGGAGGGCACGGCGCTGCCGTCGGAGCGGGAACTGGCCGAGCGGTTCTCGGTGTCGCGGGTGACGCTGCGGCAGGCCGTCGGCGAGCTGGTGCTCGAGGGCAAGCTGCAACGCCGCCAGGGCAGCGGCACCTACGTCGCGCCGCCCAAGCTGGAGCAGCCGCTGTCGCTGCTGAGCTACACCGAGGGCATGCGCCGCCAGGGCGTCGAGCCGTCCCGCGGCGTGATCACCGTCGAGCACCTGCCCGCGGACGACGTGCTGGCGCGGGACCTGCGGGTCGGGCGCGGCGACCCGGTGATCCACCTGGAACGGGTGCTGCTGGCCGACGGCGAGCGGGTCGGGCTGGAATCGACCTACCTGTCGCAGGCGCGGTTCCCGACGCTGCTGGACGTCCTGGACCCGACCACGTCGCTGTACGCGTGCCTGACCGACCGGTTGGGCGTGGTGTTCGCCGAGGCCGAGGAACGGGTGGAGACCGTGCTGGCGACGCCGCGGGAGGCGTTGCTCATCGGCACGAACCCGGCGCTGCCGATGCTGCTGCTGCACCGCGTGTCCCATGACAACGTTGGCGAACCGATCGAGCGGGTCCGCTCGCTCTACCGGGGCGACCGGTTCAGCTTCCGGGCGCGGCAGCGGGCGGAGTGAACGGGCGCGCCGGCCCCGGCCGGGCCCGCGCCGCCGCCCTCGGTCGGGCCCGCCGGCAGCGGGGCGTCCGCCGCCGGTCACTGGCTGTCCACAGAGGACGTTCGCGGGCCGGGTCGGCGGTCGGGCGGCCGAACGTTAGCGAATCTTGTTCTGGAACCGCCCATTGGCAGTAATTTCTCCGTGCGTCGGCGGAGGTACCGTGGACGGGCTGGGACGTGAGTCCTCCTCACCCGCGAGGTCGCGGGGGAAGCGGGGGTGGCGGCGTGACGTTCAAAGAGGAGTTCCTGACGGAACTGGAGGACTGCCTGCGCGGGTACGGCGCGGTGCCGGTGGCCGACCCGGACGCGCTGGCCAGGTTCATCGACTACGTCCGCCGGCTGCCGGACGACGACACGCGGCTGCGCTGCCTGGAGGGCGTCGACCAGGGTTCCGGCTCGTTCTGGAACAACCCGGCGGTGTGGTGGGAGCAGGTGCCCCGGTTCGGCGTCGGGTCGTCGGACTGCTCGCAGCTGCTCGACCGGATGCTGGACGAGGCGATCAGCGACGAGATCGACGTGCTGGAGATGGAGATCCGGGAGCTGCCCGGCTGATCACCCGCCGGGCCCGGACGCCGTGGAACACCCGTTGTGCACCCGGGTCGCCGGATGCACAACGGGGAGCCTGCACGGCTCGGCGATCACGTCCCGGTGATCAGACCGACAGCAGCCGGTCGAAGAACGTGCGGTAGCGCTTGAGGGCCTGCCGCAGCTCCTCGGTCTGCGCCTCGTCACCGCGCTGCCACTGCTCCTCGAGCGAGTGCTTGTGCTCGGTGAACGTGGTGGCCAGGGACTGCATCACCTGGGCGACCAGCTCGTCGGCCCGCTGCACGGCCTCGCGCGGGTCGTCGACGAAGTCGGCCTGCAGGGCGCGCCACTCGGCCTGGTAGTCCGCCGCGTCGTCCGGGGTGAACAGCGGCGCGTCACCGGCCGTCGTGTCGACCGCGGCCGGCTCCACCGGCTCCTGGGGCGCCGCCGACCGGTCGTGCGCCGGGTCGTCCTGGGCCGTCTCGTCGTACGCGGTCCCGTCGTGCGCCGGCTCGTCGCCGGCGGTCCCGTCGTGCGCCAGGCCGTCCTGCGCCCACGCCTCGTCGCGCACGGTGTCGCCGTGAGCGGCGCCGTCACGCATGGTCCCGTCGCGCATCGCGTCGTCACGCAGGGTCTCGTCGTGAGCGGCCCCGTCGCGCATCGTCTCGTCGCGCACGGCCCCGTCGCGCGCCGGTTCCCCGTGCGCCAAGGGCTCGCCCGTCAGGGCGGCCTCGCCGTGCAGCGACTTGTCGTGCGCCGGCTCGTCGAACACGGTCGGCTCGCGGTCGAGGCCGTCCCGGTCGGTCGCGCCGGACCCGACCCGGCGGCCGTCCACCGGCCCCGACCCGGTCGACGCGCGCTCGGCGAAGTCCTCGGTGGTGAGGTGGTGACGTTGGTCGGTCATTACCGCGCCCCTTCCCGGTCGTCGGCGAGCAGGTCCTCGAACACGGTGCGGTAGTGCACCATCGCGGCGCGCAGGTCCTCGGTGGACGCCTCGCCGCGCTCGCGGCGCTCCGTGATCGAGTGCGCCTCGCGGTAGTGGTCGAGCGTGCGGGCGTGGCCGACGGACAGCAGCTTCTCGCGGCGCTCGAACCCCTCGGTGGGGTAACCGCGTTCGGCCATCAGGTCGGTCACCAGCTCGTCCGCCTGGCTCACCGCCTCGTTCGGCTCGTCGACGAAACGCTCCTGGACCAGCGTCCAGGACCGGCTGTACTTGTCGCGCGTCGCGTCGTCGAGCGTGCGGAGTTCCAGCTTCGCGTGCTCCCGCTCCCGTTCCGCCAGTTCGCGTTCCGCCGCCATCCGGCTGCCGTTGCGCTCCAGTGCCCGCTCGTACTCCGGGCCGAACTTCGAGCGCAACCTCTTGCGCTGCATCAGGAACTTCAGCAGCACCGCGATAGCGGCCAGTACGACCAGCACGACGACGATCACGCCGATGGTGGTACCGGTGGACATCTGCGCCTCCTCGGGCTCTGTTGCCCACCGGCTACCCGTACCACGATCGGGCTGAAACCTGTTCGCCTCTTGACAAAGTGGCGCGGTGACGCTCGGCTACCGCGCGACCGCCTTGCGGTACTGCCGGATCGCCAGCGGCACGAACACGAGCAGGAACACCACGACCCAGATCAGGGTCATCAGCACCGGGTGCCGCAGCGGCCACACGTCCGTCACCGGGGCCATCGGGTTGGTGTTGCCGAACAGCTCCCGCGCGGCGGCCGTCACCGCCGACACCGGGTTCCACTCGGCGAACGTCTTCAGCGGCCCCGGCAGGTTGCTCTCCTGTACGAACGTGTTCGCGATGAACGTCAACGGGAAGATCGCGATGAACGAGGCGTTGTTGAACACCTCGGGGCTGCGCACCATCAACCCGACGATCGCCATCCCCCACGACACGGCGTAGGCGAACAGCAGCAGCAACGCGAACCCGGCCAGCGCCTCCAGCGGCGAGGAGTGGATCCGCCAGCCCACGATCAGGCCGGTCACCGACATCACCAGGATGACGATCACGTTGTTGGCCAGGTCGCTCGTGGTGCGCCCGATCAGCACCGCGGACCGCGCCATGGGCAGCGACCGGAACCGGTCGATCACGCCCTTCTGGATGTCCTCGGCCAGTCCGCTGCCGGTGATGGTCGCGCCGAACACGACGGTCTGCGCGAAGATCCCCGCCATCAGGAACTCGCGGTAGTCCATGCCCGGGATGGCGATCGAGCCGCCGAACACGTACGCGAACAACAGCACGAACATGATCGGCGACAGGGTCGAGAACACGATCAGGTCCGGGACCCGCTTGATCTTGATGAGGTTGCGCTTGGCGACGACCGCGCCGTCGCCCAACGCCTGCGTGAACGCGCTCATGCTCCCTGTTCCCCCTGCTTCGCCTGCCCGTCCCCGCCGCCGTTCCCGGCCGCGTGGCCGGTCAGCGCGAGGAACACGTCGTCCAGCGTCGGCCTGCGCAGGCCGATGTCTG
>NZ_JBHYXZ010000078.1:0-10709 GCF_042752395.1 Actinosynnema sp. NPDC059335
ACACACATATCGTGGGCTGGTTCTGTTGTTCTGAGTGCCCCCGCGGGCATACGCGTCCGCCACGCCTGCCCGGCTTCGTCCAGCCTAAGGCACCCGAACCCATGTCAAATCGAGCCTCGGTGGGCGCGCTGCGGGTCCGTTGTGGATGGGGTTGAGGGTGGTGGGGGTGGGGGGTGGTTAGGCGGCGGTGGAGTGGGTGGAGTGGGTGGTGGTTGGTTCCAGGGCGAGGTCCAGGACTTCGCGGACGTCGGCGACCAGGTGGATGGTCAGTTCGGAGCGGACGGACTCGGGGACGTCGTCCAGGTCCGGTTCGTTGCGTTGGGGGAGGAGGACCGTGGTGATGCCGGCGCGGTGGGCGGCCAGGAGCTTCTGCTTGACGCCGCCGATCGGCAGCACGCGGCCAGTCAGGGAGACTTCGCCGGTCATGGCGACGTCCGAGCGGACCGGGCGGCCCGACAGGAGCGAGGCCAGGGCCGTGGTCATCGTGACGCCGGCGGAGGGGCCGTCCTTCGGCACCGCGCCCGCGGGCACGTGGATGTGCACGCCGCGGTCCGCGAGGACTTCGGCGCGTTCGTCGTGCGAGCGCAGGTAGGAGAGGGCGATCTGGGCCGACTCCTTCATCACGTCGCCGAGTTGGCCGGTGAGCGTGACGCCGGCCGCGCCGGTGCCGGAGGAGGCCAGGGAGGCTTCGACGAAGAGCACGTCGCCGCCGGCCCCGGTGACGGCCAGGCCCGTCGCCACGCCCGGTGCGGCGGTGCGCTCGGCCGACTCCGGGGTGTGCTTGGGCGAGCCCAGGTAGCCGCGCAGGTCGGGGACGTCCACCGTGACCGGCAGCCGGGTCTCCTCCAGGGCGACGCGGGCGGTCACCTTGCGCAGGATCCGGGCCAGCGAGCGCTCCAGTTGGCGCACGCCCGCCTCGCGGGTGTACTCGCCCGCCAGCTTGCGCAGCGACGCCTCGGTGATCGTGACGTCCTCCGGGGTGAGGCCGGCGCGCTCGACCTGGCGCGGCAGGAGGTGGTCGCGGGCGATGGTGACCTTCTCGTCCTCCGTGTACCCGTCGAGCTGGACCAGCTCCATGCGGTCGAGCAGGGGGCCCGGGATGGACTCCAGCACGTTCGCGGTGGCCAGGAAGACGACGTCGGACAGGTCCAGCTCGACCTCGAGGTAGTGGTCGCGGAACGTGTGGTTCTGGGCCGGGTCGAGGACCTCCAGCAGGGCGGCGGTCGGGTCGCCCCGGTAGTCCGCGCCCACCTTGTCGATCTCGTCCAGCAGCACCACGGGGTTCATCGAGCCGGCTTCCGAGATGGCGCGGACGATCCGGCCGGGCAGCGCGCCGACGTAGGTGCGGCGGTGGCCCCGGATCTCGGCCTCGTCCCGGACGCCGCCGAGGGCGACCCGGACGAACTTGCGGCCCATGGCGCGGGCCACCGACTCGCCGAGCGAGGTCTTGCCGACGCCGGGGGGACCGACGAGGGCGAGGACCGCGCCGGAACGGCGGCCGCCGACCACGCCGAGGCCCCGGTCGGCACGGCGACGGCGGACGGCCAGGTATTCGGTGATGCGTTCCTTGACGTCGTCCAGGCCCGCGTGGTCGGCGTCGAGGACGGCGCGCGCGCCCGCGATGTCGTAGGAGTCCTCGGTGCGCTCGTTCCACGGCATCTCCAGCACCGTGTCGAGCCACGTGCGGATCCAGCCGACCTCGGGCGACTGTTCGGCGGTCCGCTCTAGCTTGTCGACCTCGGCCAGCGCGGCCTTGCGGACGTTCTCGGGCAGGTCCGCGCCCTCGACGCGGGCCCGGTAGTCCTGCTCCTCGGTGGCGGGCTTGCCGTCGAGTTCGGCCAGCTCCTTGCGGATCGCGGCCAGCTGTTGGCGCAGCAGGAACTCGCGCTGCTGCTTCTCCACGCCTTCCTTGACGTCCTTGCGGATCGTCTCGGCCACGTCCAGCTCGGTCAGGTACTCGCGGCCCCACTCCAGCAGCTTCTCCAGCCGCTCGGTGACGTCGTTGGTCTCCAGCAGCCAGACCTTCTGCTCGTCACCGAGGTAGGAGGCGTAGCCGGCGAGGTCGGCCAGCGCGGACGGGTCGTCCACCTGCTGCACCGAGTCCACCACCTGCCACGCGCCGCGCTGCTGGAGAATCGTGGTGACCAGGGCCCGGTACTCGCGGGCCAGTTCGCGGGTGCGGTCGTCGACCGGCGGCACGTCGGCGACGGTCGCCTCCACCCACAGGGCCGCGCCCGGCCCGGTCGTGCCGGTGCCGATGCGGACCCGCTCGGTGCCGCGCACGACGGCCGCGCGTTCGCCGCCGGAGAGCCTGCCGACCTGCTCGATCAGCCCCAGCGTGCCCACCTTGGCGTACTTGCCGTCCAGCCGGGGCACCAGCAGCACCTTCGACTGGCCGCCCGCGGCGGTCGCGGCTTCGATCGCGGCGCGGGCCTCGGCGGTGGCGTCCGAGCCGCTGATCCGGATCGGCACGACCATGCCCGGCAGCACGACCACGTCGTCCAGCGGCAGCACCGGCAGCGCCAACGTCTCGCCCATGATCCCTCCAAAGTTGAGTCTGACTGGCTCAACCAAGGTGAGCGCGGGATTGTTTCCGCCGGGTGTTCGCCCTGAGCGAGCGGCCATTGGTGTGATCCAGGTAACAGAAGTGGGTCCCAGGCGATATCCCGGATACCACTGCAAGACGCCGTTCTCGGGGGGGAACACATGGCTGTCGAATCAGCGCCGGGCTCCGGCGCGCCCACCGCCGTCCACCGCTACTGGCACGCCGGGGACCGCGACTGGGTGTCCATCCCGGCCCACGGGAACCAGCCGAGCGCCGCGACCATGGCCGCCAACGGCTACCGGATCGCGCCGGAACCGCAGTACTACGTCCACTACATCGGCAACCCCGACATGGTCGCCGTGTACCGCTGGTGGCACCCGGGAGACCGGGACTGGATCGACGTGCCGGAGGGCTCCATCCCGGACTCGACCCTCGCGAACTGGGGCTACACGAGCCGGGCGTTCCAGTTCTACGCGCACCGCGACCCGCACCCCGGCACGGTCGCGGTCTACCGCTGGTGGCACCCCGGCGACCGGGACTGGGTCACGCTGCGGGACGGCGAGGTGCCGGACTCGACCATGGCCGCCAACGGCTACCAGAACAAGACGCTGCTGTTCCACGCGGACGGCACGCGGCCCACGACGTCCGCCTACTTCCCGTTCGGCGCGGCGCAGGGCGCGGTGCTGCAACCCGTGTCGTGGAGCGAGGAGCACGACCACCCGCACACCATGAGCGTGCTCGACGTGAACCCCGGCCGCGACCCCGCCCAGAACGGCGGTTTCCGGTTCCTGGCCTACTGGGGGCACCACGAGTGCTCCGGGATCGGCATCGCCCGCGCGCAGGACCCCGCCGGGCCGTGGGTGCAGCAGGCCGCGCCGCTGTTCCGCGGCAACGGCGAGCGGTGGGCGTCGGCCATGCTCACGCCGGACAACCGGATCGCGTTGGTGCACAACGTGTTCTGGTGCGGCGGCAGCCCGGACGGCCTGCCGTACCACGTCGTCGGCCGCACCAGCACCGACGGGCGCGGCGGCACGGCGTTCACCGCGCCCAGGGCGCTGGTGAAGGAACCCGGCAACGTGAACGGCAACCCGACGTTGTTCCGCGACCCGCAGGACGGGCGGGTGCACCTGTACTGGTTCCGCGAGGCGCCCGGCCGGCGCGAGATCCGGGTGCGCAGCGCGGCGACGTTCTCGGCGCTGTTCGACGTCGACCCGGCGACACCGGGCCAACTGGTGGCGGTGTGCCCGGACGTCGTGGCCGCGCCGCAGGTGGTGCGGATAGGCGGTACCTGCTACCTGGCGGTGGAGACGCTGGAGGACGGGAACGTCTGGAAAACCCGCGTGCTGACCAGCGCGAACCCGACGAGCGGGTTCCTCGAGATCCCCGACGGCCCGGTGTACGGCGACAGCGTGGCGTGCGCGTTCCAGCACGTGTTCGACAACCGCCTGCACACCTTCTACTGCCAGGAGCACGGCGCGGGCACGGCGGACTGGACCCTCGACCACCGGTCGGCGCCGCTGCCCTGAGATCCTGGTGCGTCCGCACGGTGTCCCGATCGTGAGGAGCCGGCGTCCATTCGGGGGTTGTGCCGGGTGGACGCCGCCGGAACGATCACGCCGTCCACTGACGAGGAGATGTGCGCATGGAGCAGGCCAGCTGGGTTCCGTCCTCGGTAGACCTGACCCGGCCGAGCGCGGCCCGGATGTACGACTACTACCTGGGTGGGTCGCACAACTTCGCGGTCGACCGCGAGGCGGCCAAGTCGGTCGAGAAGATCTTCCCGGGCATGTCCGGCGCGGCCCGCGCCAACCGCTCGTTCCTGCGGCGCGCGGTGCGCTACCTGCTGTCGCAGGGCATCGACCAGTTCCTCGACCTGGGGTCCGGCATCCCCACGGTGGGCAACGTGCACGAGATCGCCCAGCAGACGAACCCGGAGGCGCGCGTCGTGTACGCGGACGTCGAGCCGGTGGCCGTGGCGCACAGCACGGCGTTGCTGGCGGACAACCCGCTCGCCCTCGCGATCCAGGGCGACCTGCGCGAGCCGGAGTCCGTGCTGGACAACGCCGACGTCCGCGCCATGCTGGACTTCGACCGGCCGATCGGCCTGCTCATGGTCGCCGTGCTGCACTTCGTGCCGGACAGCGACAACCCGCAGGCCGCCATCGCCCGCTACCGGGAGGTGCTCGCGTCGGGCAGCTACCTGGCCGTCTCGCACGGCAGCTGGGACGGCGTGTCGCAGGAGGGGCAGGAGAGCGGTGAGCAGGTGAACGCCATCTACCGCCGCACGGACAGCCCCCTGGTGCTGCGGACCGGCGCCGAGGTGGCCGCCTTCTTCACCGGGCTGGAGGTCGTGGAACCCGGCGTCGTGCCGCTGTCGGAGTGGCGTCCGGACTCGGACGACGCCTACATCAGCGCGTACGCCGGGATCGGCCGCAAGCCCTGACCGCCCGCGCGGTCGGCGTCACTCGGGCGGGGTCAGGCGCAGGTCCGGGTCGATCGGTGGTTCGCCGTCGAACGGTCCGTCCGGCACGGCGGCGAGGGCGTCCAGGGTGAGGCCGATGTCGCGCGCGTGCGGGTCGGGGCCGGCGGGCGGGACGGCGAACCAACCGTGCAGGTCCTCCGGGATCCGGTAGCGGGCGGCGAGGTCGCGGTAGAGCGGGGCGCGCCCGGCGGACTGCCCCGCCAACTGCTGGTACTCGCGCATGGCCAGGCGCATCCGGATCCAGCGGTAGCGGTCGGTCTTGGCGCCGTCGTCCTCGGTGAACCTGGTGCGCAGCAGCCGTCCGGCCTCGGCCCCGCGCTCGGCCAGGGCGCGGATCGTCTCCGGGCGCATGAACAGGTTCGTGCCGCCCTCCGAGTCCCCGATGCGGACGTGCGCGATCCGCCCCCGGTAGCCGGGCAGCGCGGACTGCATGGTGTCGCGCCAGCCGAGCGTGGTGTCGAGGATCGCCGACGCGAAGTGCTGCACCAGCCCGATCCCGCGCCACGGCGTGCCGCCGGTCGACGCGTCCTGCTCGGGCAGCCACACGTCCCGGTCGTCGCCCGGCGGGTACGACTGGAGCGACAGCCCGAACGTGGGCCAGCGCGGCAGCAGCTGGTCGAAGAAGTGGATCGGGAAGTTGCTGGTGATGCCGCCGTCGGAGAACCAGTGCACGCGCGGCTCGGGCTCGGCGCGCACCAGCGGGACGGCGGCGATCAGGCCCGGCAGCGGCATGCTCATCCGCACGGCCAGCGCGACGGGCAGGTCCGCCGGCAGCGCGTGGACCACCTCGTCGGGGTGCAGCGGGCAGCGGTGCGGGGTGGGGTCCTGCCCCAGCTTGTCGACGGTCCGGCGCGGCAGCACGGTCCCCAGGCACGTCCGGCAGAACAGCCACGCGGCGCGGGGCTCGGTGAACGGCAGCCGGTACGGGCGGCCCTCGGACAGGTCCGTGGTCATCAGCACGAGGTTCGTGGTCAGGTCGGCGAAGGTCAGGTCCGGGGTGCCGGACAGGTCGTCCAGCCGGTCCGCGATCCAGTCGCTCAGCGGCGGCACGCCGGTCGACGCCGGCACGCCGCAGCGCCGGTCCCAGAAGCTCGGCCGGAACTCCCCGGTGCCCGGCACCAGTCCGAAGTGGACGGTGGTGGCCATCCGGTCGAGGAACCGCTTGGCGCCCAGGCCGTAGGTGAGCGCCACCGCGCTGACGAACGCGAACCCGAGCACCAGCCACCACACCGCGGCGGTGGCCGCGCTCGCCAGGCTCGCCGCGGTCCACCGCGTGCCCAGCGCGACCGGGACCAGCGGGACGACGAGGAGCAGCCCGGTGCCGACGCGCCGCAACCACGCGTCACGACCCCTCGGCAGGACGCGGAACACGATGCCGGGCACCGCGACGACGACCGCGGCGGTGACCGCGATCAGCAGCCAGGTCGGGGTGGAGCCCCAGGAGATCGAGCGGAACCACAGCGACGGCCCGACGAGCCACAGCGCCACCGCCACGGCGAGGAACACCCGGGACCGCCACCCGATCGCGCTGATCAGCGCGAGCAGCAGGCACGTGAGCGCGCTGCGGCCGGTGGTGTCGCGCCGCTGCATGGACGCCGCCACGATCCGGTACAGCTTGCGGGTGTGCCCGCTGGGCTGGAAGAGCTGCGCCATCCGCCAGCCGGGCGCGGCGAACCAGTCGACGACCTCCTCCAGCTTGCGGAAACCGCCCTGGTCCCGGCCCTTCTCGGCGGCCGCGGTGAACGCCGCGCCGATCGCGCCCGCGGAGGCGCCGCCCAGCGACCGGAACCGGTAGTGCCGGGCCAGCTCCACGACCGCCCAGGGGTAGACGACACCGCTCGTCGCCCCGCCCCGCATGGTCAGGTCGCAGTACCGGTTGAAGTCCTCGGCCATGGCGAACCTCCCGGCGTCCATGATCCCGCGCGGGCCGTCGGCGTGGCACTGGACCAATCGGTTGGTCACCGGGCTTTCAGAGCTGCGACAGGGCGATCCGCTCGATGTCGGCCGGCGTGCCGGACATGATCGTGCGCACGTGCTCGGTCACCAGCCCGATCGGCCAGTCCCACCACTTCGCGCGCAGCAGGCGGGCCACGTCCTCGTCGGGGTACCGCTGCTTCACCGGCCGCGCCGGGTTGCCGCCCACCACGGTGTACGGCGGCACGTCGGACGTCACCACCGCGCCGGTCGCGATGATCGCGCCGTCGCCGATGGTCACGCCCGGCATCACCACGGCCTGGTAGCCGATCCACACGTCGTTGCCGACGACCGTGTCACCGCGCGTCCCCATGCCGGTGATCAGGTCCATCGTCCGCTCGGCCCACGTGCCGCCGAAGATGGTGAACGGGAACGTCGACACGCCGGTGGTGAGGTGGTTCGCGCCGGCCATGATGAACCGCGTGCCGGTGGCCAGCGCGCAGAACCTGCCGATCACCAGCTTCTCGTCGCCGTACCCGTAGAGCACGTTGCGCGTCTCGAACTCCAGCGCGTGCTCGGGGTCGTCGTAGTAGGTGTACTCGCCGACCTGGATCTTCGGTGACGTGACCAGCGGCTTGAGCTGGACGACGCGGTCGGTGTGCGGCAGCGGGTGCAGGGCGGTGGGGTCGGGGATCAACGGCGCTCCTCACGCGGCTCCGGGGGTGGCGCCAGCGTGTCAGACGTGGTCCGCGCCCGGCCCCACCGCCCGGGGTCGGCGGAGGCGTGGGGCGTGGAGCGCGGTGGGTCAGAGCTGGTCCAGGAACTCGTCCACCTCGGCCAGCGCCCGCCGGCGCACCGGCTCGGCGGACAGGAACAGGTCGTGCATCCCGCCCTCCACGGTCACCACCTCCACCCGGTCGCCGATCTTCGGCGCCCAGCGCCGCATGTGCTCCACGTCCAGCACGGTGTCCACCGTCATCGCCTCCGGCGTCCACCGCTTCGCGTGCAGCACGCTCCTCCCGGACCGCAACAGCAGCACGGGCACCCGCACGTCCAGCCCGCGGTGCAGGCGCGCGTGCCCGCGCCGGACCGCCCGCAGCCACCCGGCGTGCACCGGGAACGCCTCGATCGGCTTCCACGCCGTGTCGAAGTCCCACTCGCCGTGGTGGTCGCGGTGGATGCTCTGGCCGTACACCGGGCCCAGCCCCGGCTTGAGCACCAACCGCGGCGCGAGGCGGCCGACGCCCCGCACCAGCGCCGTGCCCACCGTCCGCAGCAGCCACGGCTCCGCCAGGTCCAGCCACGGGCTGTTGAGCACCAGCGCGTCGATCACGTCGTCCGACCGCCGCTCGTGCGCCCACAGGCTGGTGACGAGCCCGCCGGTCGAGTGGCCCAGCACCACGAGGTGCCGGTGGCCGTCCTCCTCGCGGATCACCCGCGCCGCCGCGTCGAGCTCCTCGAAGTGCTCCGCCAGGTCCAGCACGAAGTTGGCCACCTGGCCGGGCCGCAACGACCGCCCGTACGCGCGCAGGTCGATGGCGTAGAAGTCGAACCCGCGCGCGGTGAAGTGCTCCGCGACGTGCCGCTGGAAGAAGTAGTCCGCGAACCCGTGCACGTAGAGCACCGCGCCCCGGATCGCGGGATCCGCGCGGCGGCGCACGAGGGTCGCCGTCGTGCCACCGCCGCCCAGGGGCAGCGCGCGGGTCTCGTAGTCGGCGCCGAGCACGTCTGCGTTCACGCGGTCAGTGTGCACGCCGATTCGTCCGATCGGGGAGAGGCGGGCCCCGGATCGTGGCACTGTGGGTGGATGACCAGTGAGGAGATCGAACGGTCGAGCGCGCGCGTGCGGTTCCCGGGCATCAGCCCGAGGGCGTACGAGCACCCGGTCGACCGGGGGGCGTTGGCGGTCTTGCGCGCGGTGCCGGGCATCGGCCCGGTGTTGCAGGCGGTGGCGGGCGCGTTCACCGAACGCGGCGAGAGGTTGGGCTACCTGGCCTCGACCATCAGGGTGGGCCCGAAGCAGTACCCGGCGCTGGACCGGCTCCGGCTGGAGGCCGCGGCGACGCTGGACCTCGACCCGGTGCCCGAGCTGTTCGTCAAGCGCGACCCGGTGCCGAACGCCATGACGTTGGGCATCGACCGGCCGTTCATCGTGCTGACCACGGGCCTGGTCGAGCTGCTGGACACCGAGGGCCTGCGGTTCGCCATCGGGCACGAGATGGGCCACGTGCTGTCCGGGCACGCGCTCTACCAGACGATCCTGCAACGGCTCCTCCAGCTCCAGCACAGCCTCGGCTGGATGCCGGGCGGCTACTGGGCGATCACCGCCGTCATCGCCGCGCTGCGCGAGTGGTACCGCAAGACGGAGCTGACCTGCGACCGCGCCGGCCTGCTGTGCGGCCAGGACCCGGCCGCGGCGCTGCGCGTGCACGTGGCCATGGCGGGCGGCATGGACCTCAGCCAGGTGGACACGGCCGAGTTCCTCAAGCAGGCCAAGGAGTACGAGCAGGTCGAGGACGTGCGCGACAGCGTGCTCAAGCTGATCCGCACCTGGCCGCTGACCCACCCGCTGGCCGTGGTGCGCGCGGCCGAGCTGCAGCGCTGGGCGGCGGGCGAGGAGTACCGCGCCATCCTGACCGGCACGTACGCGCGGCGCGAGGACGACCGGCCGACCAGCTCCTTCACCGAGGACCTCAAGTCGGCCGCCCGGTCCTACAAGGAGTCCGCGGCCCAGTCCGAGGACCCGCTGATGAAGGTGTTCAACGAACTCGGCGACGTGCTCGCGGGCGCGGCGGGGAAGGTGCGGGGCAAGTTCACCGGAGCGGACTAGTCCGATTGGCCGAGCACCGGCCGCCGATCTGGCTAACCTCCTCCTGAAGCCTTTGATCAGGAGGAGGGGCCGATGCGGCTCGCCGCGTTGTTGATGACGTTGTTGATGGCTCTCGCGGGCACCGCCGCCGCGGAGGAGCGCGTGGCGGACGAACGCGTGGTGGGCGGGCACCGGGTGTCGATAGCGGAATACCCGTGGGTGGTGTACCTGGCGGACTCGAGCGGCAACCAGTTCTGCGGCGGCACGCTGGTCGCCCCCGCCAAGGTGGTCACCGCCGCCCACTGCGCGACCGCCCGGACGCCGCGCAACACCCGGGTCGTGGCGGGCCGCGAGGACCGGCGCGGCGGCGACGGCCAGGTCGTGCGGGTGGACGGCATCTGGATCCACCCCGACTACTCGACCGCGGAGGCGGGCGCGGACGTCGCCGTGCTCACCCTGCGCTCGTCGGTGGACGGCACACCCCTCCCGCTCGCCCACCGGTCCGACGGAGCGCTGTACGAGCCGGGCACCGAAGGGCTCGTGCTGGGCTGGGGCCGGACCAGCGAGCAGGGTCCCCTGTCGCGGTACCTGCTCGGCGCGACCGTGCCGGTGCTGGACCGCGACTACTGCGCCGACGCCTACCCGCAGTACGACCCGGTGGCGATGACGTGCGCCGGCTACCCGCAGGGCGGCGTGGACACCTGCCAGGGCGACTCGGGCGGCCCGCTGATGGCCGGCGGCAAGCTGATCGGGATCACCTCATGGGGTGAAGGTTGCGCGCGGGCGGGCAAGCCGGGCGTCTACAGCAACGTCGCCACCTACGCCGAGGCGATCGAAGGGCAGCTGGCGGCGTGACCGGGCGGCACGCGGTCCGCCCGGCCGCGGCGGTCCGCGCGCCGGCGCAGAGCACCAACCCCCCCCCCAAGGGGTGGGACACCCCCCCCCCCACCCCGGCCACC
>NZ_JBHYXZ010000078.1:10719-25114 GCF_042752395.1 Actinosynnema sp. NPDC059335
GGGCAGGGGGGGAATAAACCCAACGCGCGCCACCCCGGCGGGGCCGCACCGCGGGGGGGGGGGGGGGCGCCGGGGGGCCCCGCGCCCCGCGGCCCCGGGGCGCCCCCCGCGCCGGCTCAGAGCACCAGCCCGACCGACATGGTGAGGAACACCGCCGCGCACACCGCGTCCAGCGCCGTCGTCACGCCGGGGCGGCGCAGGGAGCCGGCGACCCGGGCCGCGGCGACCACGATCATCAGCTCCCACAGCGCGGCCAGGCCGAGGAACACGGCGGCGAGCACGCCGAGCTGGAGCGCGGGGTCGCCCGTGCCGATGAACTGCGGCAGGAACGCCAGCGAGAACAGCAGCATCTTCGGGTTCGTGATGTTGGTCAGGAACCCCTGCCGGAACGGCCGCGGCGCGACCGGCGCCACCTCGCCGCCGCCCGACCGCCGCACCAGCCCGCGCGTGATCGACACGGCGAGGTAGAGCAGGTACGCCGCGCCGATCCAGCGCAGCCCGGTCAGCACGGCGGGGTAGCGGGCGATCACCACGCCCAGGCCCGAGATGACCAGCGCCACCTGCACGAAGGCCGCGGTGTGGATGCCCGCCAGCGCCAGCAGCCCCGCCCGGGTGCCCGAGCGCATCGAGGTGCGCAGCAGCAGGAAGGCGTCCACGCCGGGGGTCAGCACGACCACCGCGCAGGCGATCAGGAACGCCGGCAGCTGGGTGAAGTCCAGGTGCATGGAAACCTCCCTCATGTTCCGGACAGATCGTCGGTGATCTGCCTCACTGGCCGTGAAATCTTCGGTTCCACTGGATCCTAACAACAGATTTTCCGGATCCCATCCCCGTATGACGCGCGAAGGCGCAGTCCGCTACGGTCTGTGCCCGTTCGGCCACACGACGCAAGAGGGGTGCTCCATGCGCATCAGCGCGCCGGTCTTCGCCGTGCTCGTGCTCGTCCTGTCGGCGCTGCCCGCGGACGCGATCGTGGGCGGCCGCGAGGCGGCCGCGGCGCCGTGGGTCGTGGCGCTGTTCGACCGGGGCGCCTTCTTCTGCGGCGGCGCGCTGGTGGCCCCGGACAAGGTGGTCACCGCCGCGCACTGCACCCGGTCGCGCACCGTGCTCGGGGACCGCGACCGGCTGCCCGCGGACCTCACCGCGGTCGCCGGCCGGGCCGACCTCGACACCGGCGGCGGCCGGGCGGTCGGCGTCACGGCCGTCTGGCGGCACCCGTCCTTCACCGAGGTCTCCGCCGGTCACGACGTGGCCACGCTCACCCTGGCCACCCCGCTGCCGTACCGGCCGATCGCCGTCGCCGCCGCCGCGCCCGGCCCGGCCACCGTGCACGGCTGGGGCCGCACCGGCGAGCTGAGCCCGCCGAGCAGGCGGCTGCGGGAGGTCGACGTGCCGATCCGCCCGGACGCCGAGTGCGCCGCCGCGATCCCCGGCTACCAGCCGGGCGGGATGCTGTGCGCGGGCTACCCGGAGGGCGGCAAGGACGCCTGCGAGGGCGACTCCGGCGGCCCGCTCACCGCGGCCGGGCGGCTCGTCGGCCTCGTGTCCTACGGCCGCGGCTGCGCCCGCCCCGGCGAACCCGGCGTCTACACCCGGCTGAGCCGGTACCAGGACCTGCTCTGACGCTGTGGTACCAAGGCGAGGTGCACTCACCCCGGTTCCCGGCGACGCTGCGCCGGCAGTGGTCGGCCGACCTGACCGCCGACCAGCTCTACGCCGTGCTCAAGCTGCGCGGCGAGGTGTTCGTGGTGGAGCAGGACTGCGCCTACCCGGACCTCGACGGGCGTGACCTGGAGCCGGGCACCCGGCACTTCTGGCTGGAGGCCGACGGCTCACCGGGACCGCGGGCGTACCTGAGGCTGCTGGAGGAGCCCGACGGCACGTTCCGCATCGGCCGGGTGTGCACCGCCCGCGCCGCCCGCGGCCGCGGCTACAGCCGCCGGCTGGTGGAGGCGGCGCTGGCGGAGGTCGGGCAGGCGACGTGCGTGCTGGACGCGCAGACCTACGTGGCCGACTTCTACGCGTCGTTCGGCTTCGAGCCGCAGGGCGCGGAGTTCATCGAGGACGGGATACCGCACCTGCGGATGCGCCGGTCTCCGTGATCACCCGCACGGCCCGGTCGAGGTCGCCCTCGGACAGGTCGGCCCGCGCGGTCAGGCGGAGCCGGGAGATCCCGTCCGGCACCGATGGCGGCCGGAAGCAGCCGACGACCACGCCCTGCGCGCGGCACGCCTCGGCCCAGCCGAACGCCGCCTCGGGCGACGGCGCCTGCACCGAGACGACGGCCGCGGTCGGCGTGCTCACCCGCAACCCCTTGTCCCGCAACCGGAACGCGAGGTCCTGGGCGACCTCCAGGGCCCGCGCGGGCCGGTCCGGCTCCTCCCGCAGCACCTTCAACGCGGCCAGCGCCGCCGCCGCGCTCGACGGCGCGAGCCCGGTGTCGAAGATGAACGTGCGCGCGGTGTCGACCAGGTGCCTGATCACCCGGCTCGGCCCGAGCACCGCGCCGCCCTGCGCGCCCAGCGACTTCGACAGCGTCACCGTCGTCACCACGTCGGGGGCCTTGGCCAGGCCCGCGGCGGGCACCGCGCCGCGCCCGCCGTCGCCCACCACGCCGAGGCCGTGCGCGTCGTCCACGACCAGCGCGGCGTCGTGCTCGCGGCAGGTCGCGGCCAGCTCCGCGAGCGGCGCGAGGTCGCCGTCGATGGAGAACACCGAGTCGGTCACCACCAGCGCCCGCCGCTTGCCGCGGGTGGCCAGGGCGTGCGCGACCTGGCCGACGTCGCAGTGCCCGGCGACCACGACGTCCGCCTTGGACAGCCGCGTGCCGTCGATCAGGGAGGCGTGGATGTGCTGGTCGGCCACGATCGCGGTGCCCGGACCGGACAACGCGGTCAGCGCGCCCAGGTTCGCCGCGTAGCCCGACGAGAACACCAGCGCCGACTGCGTGCCGCAGAAGTTCGCCAGCTCGTACTCCAGCTCCGTGTGCAGCTCGGTGGATCCGGTGACGAGCCGCGAGCCGGTGGAGCCCGCGCCCCAGCGCAGCGAGGCCGCCGCGGCCGCGCCGGTGACCCGCTTGTCGCGGGCCAGGCCGAGGTAGTCGTTCGACGCCAGGTCGAGGTCGGTCGAGTCGGCCGGGCGCGGCCGGACCCGGCGCGCCAGGCCGGCTTTCGCGCGGGCGTCGGCCCGCGTGTCGATCCAGTCGAACACCGACTCCCCTGTGCGCACGCTCACGCCGGCAGTGTCGCATCCGACGGCTACCGTGCCGGCGTGGACCTCTTCCGGCCGGAACCAGGCGACCTGCGCTCGTTGCGGGAGGAGGCGCCGGTCCACCGCGACGGGCGCACGGGGCTGTGGCTGGTCAGCCGCTACGACGACGTGCGCGCCGTGCTGGCGGACCCGCGCCGGTTCCGCCCGGACAACGCGTTGACCGCGGTGACCGGGATGCCGGGTTCGGTGCTGCGGGTGCTCGCCCGCGCCGGGTTCTCGCTGCCGCCGACGCTGGCCAACAACGGCACCGGCACGCACGCCGCGCTGCGCCGCCTGGTGGCCCGGTTCCTGACGCCGGCGCGGGTGGCGGCGACGGGCCCGCGGATCGCCGACCTGGCCGCCGAACGGCTGGACCGGCTCAGCGGTCGGGCCGACCTGCACCCGGCGCTGGCCCGCGACCTGCCCGCGATCGTGCTGCTGGAGGTCATGGGCATCCGGGACGTGGACGTCGACGCGCTCAAGGCGTGGAGCACGGCGTCGCTGGAGCTGTTCTGGGGTGACGTCACGGAGGAGCGGCAGCACGAGCTGGCCCGCCCGGCCGCCGAGTTCCACCGGTGGCTCACCGCGCGGATCAGGGCCGCCGACCCGGCCGACGACGACCTGTTCGGCGCGTTGCGGGCGGACGACGTGCCGATCCGGGACGCGGCCGGCCTCTGCTACTTCCTGTTGATCGCGGGCCAGGAGACGACGACCCAGCTGCTGTGCTCGGCGTTCCACGCGGTGCTGCGGGAGGAGGGCCTGTGGTCCCGGCTGGGCGAGCCGGGCGTGGCCGCCGCGTGCGTGGAGGAGGTGCTGCGGCGCGACCCGCCGGTGAGCACGTGGCGGCGCGTCACCGCCGAGCCGGTGACGCTGTCGGGCGTGGACGTCCCGGCGGGCGCGCCGCTGCTGCTGATGCTCGCGGGCAGCGGGTCGGACCCGGAGGTGTTCGCGGAGCCCGAGCGGTTCTGCCCGGCCCGGCCGAACGCGCGCCGGCACCTGGCGTTCGGCTTCGGCAGGCACTTCTGCCTCGGCGCGGGCCTCGCCCGGCTGGAGGCGGAGGTGGTGCTGCGGGAGACCGCGCGGCGGTTCCCGCGCCTGCGCCTGGCCTCCGCCGCGCCGCCGCCGATGCTGGGCCTGCTGTCGTTCCGCGCGCCGCTGAGCGTGGAGGTCGAGCTAGGGGACCAGCACGACCTTGCCGGTGGTGGCCCGGCCCTCCAGCAGTTCGTGGGCGCGGGCGGCGTCGGCCAGCGGTAGCGCCTCGCCCAGCACGGGGCGCAGCCCGAGGTCGAACACCCGCCGCACCACGTCGGGCGTGAGGGGGTTGCCGAACCCCAGCACGGCCACGCCCTTGCGGAACACGTCGGACGCCGTCACGTCCAGCGGCTCGCCGCTCGCGAATCCGAACACGGCCAGCCTGCCCACCCCGTCGCGCAGCAGCTCGAACGACTGCCGCCCGACCGCGCCGCCGACCGACGAGAACACCACGTCGACCGGCTCGACCCCGGCCGACCAGTCCGGCTCGCCGTAGTCGACGACCTCGTGCGCGCCCAGCTCGCGGGCCAGGTCGAGCTTCCGGCCGCCCCGCGCGGCGGCCACGACGGTCGCGCCCGCCCGTGCCGCGACCTGCACCAGCAGGCTGCCGACCCCGCCGCCCGCCGCCTCGACCAGCGCCCGCTCGCCCGCGGCGAGCCGGACCGCGTCCGCGGCCGTCACCGCCGTCGCGCCCTGCAGGTACAGCGCCAGCGCCTCGTGGTCGGACACGCCGTCGGGCACCTCGGTCGCGTCCTGCGGCAGCAGGGCCAGCTCGGCGTAGCCCTCGCCCAGCGCGAACCCGACCAGCCGCCGGCCGTCGGCGGCCACCCCGACCACCTCGCCGCCGAGCGCGCCGGGCGCGAGGTCGTACCAGGGCACCACCGCCGACGCCCGGCCCGAGCGGATGAGCGTCTCGCCGTAGTTGACGCCGATCGCCGTGACGCGGACCAGCACCTGGCCCGGACCCGGGACCGGGTCGGGCACCTCCCGCACCCCGAGCACGTCCGCCGGACCGAACTCGTCGAACCGCACTGCGCGCACCGCGCCTCCCACCACTCAAGCGGACCGTCGGTCCGTTTACGTCCGCTACGATACGGACCGCCGGTCCGGTTCTGTCAAGCGGCGGCGGAGGAGGTCCACGATGCGGAAGGACGCCGAGCGCAACCGCGCCGCGATCCTCGCCGCGGCCGCGCGCCTGATCGCCGAACGCGGGCCGGACGGGTTCTCGATGGACGACGTGGCGACCGCCGCCGGTGTGGGCAAGGGCACGGTCTTCCGCCGCTTCGGCGACCGCGACGGGCTCGTGCGGGCCGTCGTGGACGAGACCTCGCGCACGTGGCGGGAGCAGTCCCGGGCCCTGCTGGAGGCCGACGACGTGCCCGCGGACGAGAGGGTCGTCACGTTCGTGGCCACCCTGTTCGACCACGTGACGGCCTCGCTGCCGCTGGTGGCCGCGTTCGAGCGGGTGTCCTCGCGCAGCATCGCGTGCGACGCGAACGCCGAGCTGACCCGGCAGCGCCTAACCACCTTGATCGCCCAGGTCAGGCCGGGTGCGGACGCGGAGTTCCTGGCGCACGCGCTGCTGGCCCAGCTCCGCGCGGACACGCTCGGCCACCTGGTGCGCGAGTGCGGCCTGGGCGTGCCGCGGGTGCGGGCCGGTGTGATCTCGCTCGCGCGGGGCGTGCTGGCCGGGGACTTGGAGGCGGCCGGGCGAAGTGCGACGATGCCCAGGCTGTAGAGGGGGTGTGCGAGGAAGCCGGTGCGAATCCGGCGCGGTCCCGCCACTGTGACCGGACCGAGGAGCCGGGAGTCAGGAACTCGACCCCCGACTCGTAGACCGGACACGGGCGTGGACACCCGAGGAAGGACACCGCCGCATGGGCGCGCGTTTCCCCTTTTCCGCCGTCGTCGGCCACGACGACCTCCGCACGGCCCTCCTGCTCAACGCCGTGCACCCCGGTATCGGCGGGGTGCTCGTCCGCGGCGAGAAGGGGACCGCGAAGTCGACCGTGGTCCGCGCGCTCGCCGCGCTGCTGCCCGAGCTGGACGTGGCGCCGGGCTGCCGGTTCGGCTGCGACCCGGCCGCGCCGGCCGACTGCCCCGACGGGCCGCACGGCGGCGGCTCGGAACGCCGACCGGCCCGGCTGGTCGAGCTGCCGGTGGGCGCGACCGAGGACCGGCTGGTCGGCTCGCTCGACCTGGAGCGCGCGTTGACCGAGGGCGTCCGCGCCTACCAGCCCGGCCTGCTGGCCGCCGCGCACCGGGGCGTGCTCTACGTGGACGAGGTGAACCTGCTGCACGACCACCTCGTGGACCTGTTGCTCGACGCCGCCGCCATGGGCCGCGCGCACGTCGAGCGCGAAGGCGTGTCCGTGTCGCACGCCGCGTCGTTTCTCCTGGTCGGGACGATGAACCCGGAGGAGGGCGAGCTGCGCCCGCAGCTGCTCGATCGGTTCGGCCTCACGGTCGCGGTCCGCGCCTCCCGGGACGTGGCGACGCGCGCCGAGGTCGTGCGGCGGCGGCTGGCCTACGAGGCCGACCCGGAGGGGTTCGCCGCCCGCTGGGCCGAGGCGGACGCGGAGCTGGCCCGGCGGATCGTGGCCGCCCGCGACCGGCTGCCCGCGGTCGCGCTGCCGGACCCGGAGCTGCGCCGCATCGCCGCGATCTGCGCCGCGTTCGAGGTGGACGGGATGCGCGCGGACCTCGTGGTGGCCCGCGCCGCGACCGCGCACGCCGCCTGGCGGGGCGCGGACGAGGTGGCGGAGGAGGACGTGGAGGCCGCCGTCCGGCTCGCGCTGCCGCACCGCAGGCGCCGCGACCCGTTCGACGAGCCGGGCCTGGAGCAGGAGCAGCTCGACGACGCCCTCCGGCAGGGTTCCGAGGCCGCCCAAGAGCCGGAGGACGGCCCCGACGGCCCGGACGACGACGGAGGCGGCGGCGCGCCCCTGCCCGGCGAACCGCCGGAGTCCACTTCGGACGGTTCCGGTTCGGCCGAGCGGTCGCACGCCCCCGCGCCCGCGTTCCGCGCCCGGCTGTTGCAGGTCCCGGGCGTCGGCGAGGGCGCGCCGGGCAAGCGGTCCCGGGCCCGCGCCCGCACCGGCCGCGTGGTCCGCTCGTCCACTGTGGACGGAACGGGCCTGCACGTCGTCGGCACGCTCGGCGCGGCCGCGCCGCACCAGGCGGCCCGGGGACGCCGCGGCCCCGGCCTGGAGCTGCGCGCGTCCGACCTGCGGCTGTCGGTGCGCGAGGGCAAGGAGGGCAACCTCGTGCTGTTCGTGGTCGACGCGTCCGGCTCGATGGCGGCCCGGCAGCGGATGGCCGCGGTCGGCGGCGCGGTGATCTCCCTGCTCCGCGACGCCTACCAGCGGCGGGACAAGGTCGGCGTGGTCACGTTCCGCGGCCGGGAGGCGCAGGTGGCCCTGCCGCCGACCAACTCGGTGGACGCGGCGGCGGCCCGGCTGCGCGCCCTGCGCACCGGCGGCCGGACCCCGTTGGCCGACGGCCTGCTGCGCGCCCGCCGCGTGCTGGACGCCGAACGCGTCCGCGACCCGCGCCGCCGGCCGCTGCTGGTGCTGCTCACCGACGGCCGCGCGACCGCCGCCGGGACGGGCGGCGACCCGATGGGCGACGCGCTGCGCGCGGCCGGCCTGCTGGCCGCCGACCGGGTCGCGTCCGTCGTGGTCGACTGCGAGCACGGCCCGATCCGGCTCGGCCTGGCCGCCCGCGTCGCGTCCGCGCTCGGCGCGGCGTGCGTGCGCCTGGAGGAACTGTCCGCAGACCAGGTCGCCGGCGTCGTGCGCGCCGCCCGAGCCGCGTAGGAGCGTCGAAGTGCCCCAAGGACAACCGGCCGTCGTCCCCGCCGACGGCCTCACCACGCGCCAGCGCCGCAACCGGCCCCTGGTCGTGCTGCACACCGGCGAGATGAAGGGCAAGTCCACCGCCGCCTTCGGGCTCGCGCTGCGCGGCTGGAACCAGGGCTGGTCCATCGGCGTCTTCCAGTTCGTCAAGTCGGCCAAGTGGAAGGTCGGCGAGGAGTCGGCGTTCCGCGCCCTCGGCCGCCTGCACGAGCAGACCGGCGAAGGCGGGCCCGTCGAGTGGCACAAGATGGGCGAGGGCTGGTCCTGGACCCGCAAGCAGGGCACCGAGGAGGACCACGCCGCCGCCGCCCGCGAGGGCTGGTCGGAGATCGCCCGGCGGCTGCGCGCCGAGCGGCACGGCCTGTACGTGCTGGACGAGTTCACCTACCCGCTGCACTGGGGCTGGATCGACGTGGCCGAGGTGGTGGACGCCCTCGCCTCCCGGCCCGGCCACCAGCACGTGGTCATCACCGGGCGGCACGCGCCCGCCGCGCTCGTGGACGCCGCCGACCTGGTGGTGGAGATGACCAAGGTCAAGCACCCGATGGACGCGGGTCAGAAGGGCCAGAAGGGGATCGAGTGGTGAACCGGCTGGTGGTCGCCGCGCCCGCGTCGGGCAGCGGCAAGACCACCGTGGCCACCGGCCTGATGGCGGCGCTGCGGCGCGCGGGCGACCGGGTCGCGCCGTTCAAGGTCGGCCCCGACTACATCGACCCCGGCTACCACTCGGTGGCGACCGGCAGGCCGGGCCGCAACCTCGACCCCGTGATGGTCGGCGAGCACCGGGTGGCGAGCCTGTTCGCGCACGGCGCCCGCGGCTGCGACCTGGCCGTGGTCGAGGGCGTCATGGGGCTGTTCGACGGGCGGGTGGACACCGAGGGCGTCGGGTCCACCGCGCACGTGGCCAAGCTGCTGTCCGCGCCGGTGCTGTTCGTGGTCGACGCGCGCGGCCAGAGCCGCAGCCTCGCCGCCCTGCTCCACGGTTTCCGGGGCTACGACCCGACCGTGCGGCTCGGCGGCGTGGTGCTCAACCAGGTCGGCTCCGCCCGGCACGAGCACGTGCTGCGCGGCGCGTGCGCCGAGGTCGGGCTGGAGGTGCTGGGCGTGCTGCCGCGCGACGACCGGTTCGCGCTGCCGTCCCGGCACCTGGGCCTGGTCACGGCCGCCGAGCACGGACCCGCCGCGGTGGCCGCCGTGGACGCCATCGCGGACGCCGTCGCGCGCCACGTGGACCTCGACGCGGTGCGCAGGCTCGCCGCCGGCGCGCCCGCCCTGGCGGTGCCCGCCTGGGACCCGCGCGCCGAGGTCCGGCCGGTCGCCGGCGCGCCTGCGGTGGCCGTCGCGGGCGGCGCGGCGTTCACGTTCGGCTACGCCGAGCAGGTCGAGCTGCTGGCCGCGGCCGGCGCGGACGTCGTCGTGGTGGACCCGCTGCGGGACGAGGCGCTGCCCGCCGGCACGGCCGGTCTGGTGCTGCCCGGCGGTTTCCCCGAGCAGCACGCCGCCGAGCTGTCGGCCAACGAGGGGCTGCGCGCCGCCGTCGCCGCCCTGGCCCGCGCCGGCGCGCCGGTGCACGCCGAGTGCGGCGGCCTGCTGTACCTGGCGAAGTCGCTGGACGGCGCGCCGATGTGCGGCGTGATCGAGGCGGAGGGCGCGATGACGTCCCGGCTCACGCTCGGCTACCGCGACGCCGTCGCGCCGCAGGACTCCGTGCTGGCCCGCGCGGGTTCCCGGGTCACCGGGCACGAGTTCCACCGCACCGCGCTGAGCGTCCCGCACGGCGCGAAACCGGCCTGGCGGTGGCGCGGCCACGACCAGCGCCCTGTGGCCGAGGGTTTCGTCGTCGGCCGGGTCCACGCGTCGTACCTGCACACCCATCCCGCGTCCGCGCCGGAGGCCGTGACCCGCTTCGTGCGGGCCTGCGCGAGCGCGTCCGCGCGCTCCGAGGCCACTCGTTAGTGGATCGCGCTCGCGCGGTACGGTCCTTGCCCAGCAAGCCGGACACGTCGTGGGGAGCAGTTGTGATGACTGGTCGGGTCTCCTTCGTGGGCGCCGGTCCCGGCGCCGCCGATCTCATCACCGTGCGCGGCGCCAAGCGGATAGCCGAGGCCGACGTCGTGCTGTGGGCGCCCAGCGTGGTCGAGGCCGAGTGCGTGCGCGAGCACGCCCGGCCCGACGCGGAGCTGGTCGACTTCTCGCGCGTCACCGAGGCCGAGGTGGTCGAGGTGTACCGGCGCGCGTCGGCGGGCCGGCTGAAGGTCGTGCGGCTGCACGCGGGCGACCCGTCGCTGTGGGGCGGGCTGCGCGACCAGCAGGAGGCGTGCCGCCGGCTCGGCCTGGAGACCGACGTGGTGCCCGGGGTGTCGCAGGTGTCCGCCGCGGCGGCGTCCGTCGGCCGCGAACTGACCACTTCGGACGTCGCGCAGTCGCTGCTGCTGGTCGGGCCCGAGACCGCCGAGCACGTCGAGGAGTTCGCCGCGCACGGCACCACGATGGCGATCTCCGCGTCCGGCGCGCGGGCCGGCCTGCTGGTCGAGCGGCTGCGCGCGGGCGGCTACCCCGACGACACGCCGGTCGTGGTGGCCTACAAGGTCTCCCTGCCCGACGAGACGGTCGCGCACACCACGGTGGGCGAGCTGGAGGCGTGCGTGAAGGAGCACAAGCTCTACCGCACCACGCTGTTCCTGGTCGGCAAGGTGCTCGCGCAGCCCGCGCCGCGCCGCCGCTCCCCGGTGGTCGAGGGAGACGAGCCGGTGCGCCGGGCGCGGCCGTCGCGGTGGGCCCTGCGCGCGAACCGCCCGGTCGCGAAGCCGTCCGCCGAGTCGCCGTCGTCGGTCGCGGCGTGGTCGGCCGTGCACGAGTGGCAGGAGACCGCGCGCACCAAGCGCCCCGCCGCCGCCAAGCCGAAGCCCGAGCCGGTCGGCGAGCCGCTGCTGCACCTGATCGCCGACGGCCACGCCGGGGCCGACGAGCCCGGGGAGCACGCCGGGTCCGGGCAGGCCGGGCAGGCCGTGCCGCCGTCGGACGGGCAGGCGCCCGAGCCGGAGGCCAAGCCCAAGCCGAAGCCCGTGGTGGCCGCCGCCGCGAAGCGCAAGCCCGCCGCCGTGCAGGCCAGCACGACGCCCCGCAAGCCGGCCGCGCCGCGGGCCAAGAAGAACAAGCGCGTGAACTGACGTGGACGTCGTCGCGCTGCACCGCTTCGTCACCGAGGCCGGCCGGTCCTGGGCCGACGTGACGGTGGTGGACGCCGCGGCGTCGGGGCCGCGCCACGCGCTGAACGTGTGCCGGGCGCGGCCCGCCGTCGTCGTCTCCGGCGCCGACCCGGCCGAACTCGCCCGCGGGCTCGCCGGGTGGCGGCGCTCCCTGGTGGTGTCCTCCGCCGCCGGTCTGTCCACCGTGGACCCGGCGGACGCGGTGGCGCGCCGGTGGTCCGACCCGGGCCCGCTGCTGTGCCTGGCGGAGCAGGGCTTCGCGCCGGCGGGCGAGGGCTGGGCCCTGCCGGACGACGACTTCGCGCACCGCGACGGCATGGTGGCCGTGGCGGAGGTGCGGGCGCTGGTGCTGGCCCGGCTCGCGCCGCGCCCCGGCGTGCTGGTGTGGGACGTCGGCGCGGGCCCCGGCGCGATCGGCGTCGAGTGCGCGCGGCTGGGCGCGGCGGTCGTCGCGGTGGAGCGGGATCCGGTGCAGTGCGTGCGGATCATCGCCAACGCCTCCGCGCACGGCGTGGACGTGCGCGTGGTCGAGGCCGAGCTGGACCAGGCGGGCGAGCTGCCCCGGCCCGACGCGGTGTTCGTCGGCGGCGGCGGCCCGGACGTGGTGCGGCGGTGCGCGAAGTCCGGCGCGCGGCGGGTCGTGGTGGCGACCCCCGACCTGGACCGCGTCCTGCCCGCGCGGGACGCGTTGCTGGACGCCGGGTACGAGGTCGAGGGCAGCCAGGTCGCGGCGGCGCGGCTGACCGGCGGGACGTTGACGGCCACCAACCCGGTGACCGTGCTGTGGGGGGTGAAGCGGGCGTGATCGGGGTGTTCGCCGCCGGCGAGCGCGGTCGGCGGGCCGCGGTCGACCTGGCCGGGCTGCTGGGGCCGGACGCGGTGGTGCCGGACGGGCCGATCGGGCCCGCGTTGCGCGCGCTGTGGCCCAGGCTGGGGTCGGCGGTGTTCTTCCTCGGCACGGCGGCGACCGTGCGGCTGGTCGCGCCGCTGCTGCGCGACGAGCGCGCCGACCCCGGCGTGGTGTGCGTGGACGGCGGGTTCGCCGTGTCGCTGCTGGGCGGCGCGGACGCGTTGGCCGGCCGGATCGCCGACGTGCTGGGCGCGCAGGCCGTGACCACGTCCGCGGCGGCCGACTCGCCGCTGGACGAGCTGGTGGAGCTGCTGGACGCCGCGGTCGAGGGCGACCTGGCCGGGTGCGGCGAGGCGGTGCGGCTGGGCGAGCCGGTGGCGCTGGTCAACCCGCTCGGGTTCCCGCTGCCCGCGCTGCCGGACAACGTGGTGGGGCGCGAGCGCGGGACCGGGTGGACGGTCGTGGTGGACGACCGGGTGCCCCGGGGGCCGCGGAACGACCGCCTGGTGCGGATCGTGCCCCGCACGCTCGTGGTCGGCGTCGGGTCCGCCGCCGGGGTGCCGGCGGCCGCGGTGTCGGCGGCGTTGGCGCGGCTGGAGGAGGAGCACGGGCTGGACCCGCGCGCGGTGCGCGCATTCGCCACGCTGGACCGCAAGGTCGCCGAGCAGGGCATCGCCGACGCCCTGGAGGACTGGGGCTTCTGGCACGACTCGACCACCGCGCCGCTGCTGTCCTACCCCGGCGAGGAGCTGGCGGTGATCCCCGTGCCGAACCCGGCGGAGCTGGCGATCGGCATCCCCAGCGTGGCCGAGGCGGCGGCGTTGCGCGGTGCGATGGAGCTGTCCGGAGGCGGCCGGGTGGAGATGGCGGCGGAGAAGGTGAAGGGCGCGGGCGTGACCGTGGCCGCCGCCCGGGTGCTGCCGCGCGGCCGGTTGGCGCTGGTGGGCCTGGGCCCCGGCGACGCGGACGAGCGCACCCCGCGGGCCGAGGCCGAGCTGCGGCGGGCGTCGGTCGTGGTGGGCAGCGCCGAGTGCGTGGCGCAGGTGCGGCACCTCCTGCGGCCCGGCACGCGGGTCGCGGCGGACGGCGCGGTGCGGCTGGCGGAGGCGGGCGCGGCGGTGGCCTACGTGGAGGCGGGCGCGGGACCCGTTGTTGCCGGGCCGATTCGGGCGGATGTCGTCCGTGTGACGGGTGTCACTCGTCAACTGTGAAGTCCCGACGGACCGTCGAAAGGCGGTTGTCGCTTTCGTCGTCTTGGTCCTAGCTGGAGGTGCGCCCGTCCCGGGCGTCCCTGCACCGGAAGGATCGACATGGCGAAAACCCTGCGTCGCCTGGTCACCGCGATGGCCGCGGCCGTGGCCGCGATCGGTCTGCTGACCGTCGCGCCCGCGTCGGCCGGCGCCTCGTCCGACACCGGCGTGTCGCCGTACATCGTCGGCGGGTCGCGCGTGTCCACCAGCACCTACCCGTGGGTGGTCTACCTGGCCACCAGCACCGGCAGCCAGTTCTGCGGCGGCACGCTGGTCAAGGCCAACAAGGTCGTCACGGCCGCGCACTGCGTGAGCGGCCGGTCCGCGTCGAGCACCCGCGTGGTGCACGGCCGGGACGACAAGCAGAGCACGGCGGGCACGGTCGCCACGGTGAGCGGCATCTGGGTGCACCCCAGCTACCGGACCGCCAGCTCCGGCTACGACGTGGCGGTGCTGACCCTGGGCACCAGCATCAGCTCCACCTACCTGCCGCTGGCCACCCCGTCCGACACCGCGTTGTACGCGGCGAACACGAGCGCCCGGATCTACGGCTGGGGCACCACGTCGTCCGGCGGCTCGGCGTCGCGCTACCTGCTCGGCGCGACCGTGCCGGTGACGTCCGACGCGACCTGCCGCACGGCGTACTCGAACTACAGCAACACGTCCATGGTGTGCGCGGGCTACCCGCAGGGCGGCGTGGACACCTGCCAGGGCGACTCGGGCGGCCCGCTGGTCGCGGGCGGCAAGCTCATCGGCGCGACCTCGTTCGGCCGGGGCTGCGCGCTCGCGGGCTACCCGGGCGTGTACGCGCGGATCGCGTCGTACTACTCGGTGATCACGGCGCAGCTGTAACCGCCGCGACGTGCCCCCGACCCGGTGGATTAACGCGGCTGGGGCCCGTGCCCGGGTTAGATTGGGTGGCCATGGCCCTCTTATCGTGGGTCTCCG
>NZ_JBHYXZ010000078.1:25124-32675 GCF_042752395.1 Actinosynnema sp. NPDC059335
CGGGGGGGCCCCGGGCGGACCGGGGCCAACTCCGGGTTCAACCGGGCCCAGATCACCCCCCCGCCCGGCCCCCCCCCCGGGGGCATCCCCGGGTGGGGGCCACGGTCCGCGTGTTCGATGCGGTGCCATGCGCCGACTTCTCGTGGTCCTCCTGGTCGTCCTGACCGCCGTGCCGGGCGTCGCCACCGCGGCGGACGCGTTGCACTCGTGCGTCACGTGGGTCGAGGGGAACGCCGCCTCGGGCCGCTGCCACGGCAGCGGGACGTTCCGGCTCGTCGCGTCGTGCGACGACGGCCGGAAGGTGGACAGCTCGTGGCTCACCATCCGCGACGGCATGGGCCGCACCAAGGTCCGCTGCCGCACGACCGCCGTGAGCGCGGTGATCGAGCAGCGGCAGCCGGTGGCGCCCGTGATGTGAAGCACCACCGTTGGACAGGACATGTCCGACGTGGATGCTTCTACCCATGCACGGTGAACAGCACTACCTCGTGGGCCTGGACCTGACCGGCCGGCGGGTCGTCGTCGTGGGCGGCGGCACGGTCGCGCAGCGCAGGCTGCCCAGGCTGGTCGCGGCGGGCGCCAGGGTGGAGGTGATCTCCCCCGAGGTGACCCCGGCGGTCCAGGGCCTGGTCGACGGCGGCGAGGCGACCTGGCAGGCCCGCGAGTACGCCGACGGCGACCTCGACGGCGCGTGGTACGTGCTGGCCTGCACCTCCTCGCCCGAGGTGAACGCGAAGGTGGCCGCGGACGCCGAGGAGCGCCGGGTGTTCTGCGTGCGGGCCGACGTGGCGGTGAAGGGCACCGCGGTCACGCCCGCCGTCGGCGAGCACGACGGCCTGCTGGTCGGCGTCCTCGCGGGTGGTCAGCACCGGCGGTCCGCCGCCGTGCGGGACGCGGTGCTGTCGGCGCTGCGCGACGGGTCCACCGCCGACCACCACGACCAGCCCGCGGGCGTGGCGCTCGTGGGCGGCGGTCCGGGCGACCCGGACCTGATCACCGTGCGGGGGCGCAGGATGCTGGCGCGGGCGGACGTCGTGGTGGCCGACCGGCTCGCGCCGCGCGAGCTGCTGGACGAGCTGCCGCCGCACGTCGAGGTGGTGGACGCGGCGAAGATCCCGTACGGCCGGGCCGCCACCCAGGACTTCATCAACACCACGCTGGTCGAGCACGCCAAGTCCGGCAGGTTCGTGGTCCGCCTCAAGGGCGGCGACCCGTACGTGTTCGGCCGGGGCTTCGAGGAGCTGATCGCGTGCGCCGAGGCGGGCGTGCCGGTCACCGTGGTGCCCGGCGTGACGAGCGCGTTCGGCGTGCCGGCGCTGGCGGACGTGCCGGTGACGCACCGCGGCGTGGCGCACGAGGTGGTGGTCGTGTCCGGGCACGTCGCGCCCGACGACGAGCGGTCCCTGGTCGACTGGCCGGCGTTGGCGAGGCTGACCGGGACCGTCGTGATCCTCATGGGGGTGGAGCGGGCGGCGGCGTTCGCGGACGCCCTGATGGCGGGCCGTCCGGGCGACACCCCGGTGTCGGTGATCCAGGAGGGCAGCACCCGCACGCAGAAGGTCGTGCGGTCGACGCTGGCGTCCCTGGCCGGGGACATCGCCGAGCACGGCATCCGCCCGCCCGCGATCATCGTCGTGGGACCGGTGGCCGGACTGGCCGGGGAGCTGCCGTTCCGCTCCTGAGCGCCCACACCGCCCCGGCGGCGACCACGACGACGAGCCCGGCCGCCGCGGCCGGCGTCGTGCCGCCGGGGTGGACCAGCGGTTCGCCGTGCAGCGCCTGCCGGACGAGCAGCGCGAACAGGCCGGTGTAGCCGAGCGCGGCCACCGCGACCAGGCGGGTGCGCACCCGTTCGGCCAGGCCGAGCGCCGCCAGGCCCAGCGCCAGCAGGATCATCGCCTGGAGGCCGTGCATGCCGACGAAGTGCGGCACGCGCAGGTCGCCGCCGGTGGTGCTCCACCCGGTGAGCGGCAGGCCCGGTCCGCCGTCGGGCACGCCGACGCTGTGCCCGACGACCAGCTCGACCTCCCGGCCGCCCGCGTCGGCCACGGTGACCTCGCGGCGCTGCCCGAACATCAGGTAGCCGGAGGCCATGCCGAGGATCGCCAGGTACAGCCCGGAGCGCACGGCCGGCCGCACGTCCGGCCGCCCGAAGCGCTGGAACGACAGCACCAGCGCGAGCGCCACGTTGGCCAGGAACATCGCCGGGATGCCGAGGGCGAAGCTCGCCTGCACGAACTGGTTCGACGGGTCGTCGGAACCGTTGAAGTGGGTGAACGTGCCGCGGGCCGCCTGCACGACGACCAGCCCGACCTCCACGAACAGCACCACCGCGATGAACGTCGCCGCGCCCGACGTCCACCGCCGTCCCGGTGCGGGACGGACAGCAGCCACGACAGGGTGGCCGAGTAGACCGCCAACGACGCCGTGAACTTCAACGGCTTCGCCCGCAGCGGCGCGCCCTGGAGCACGCGCCCGTCGACCAGCACCGCCACCGCGCACACCAGCGCGCCCACCGCCATCACCGCGGCCACCCAGAGGGTCGGCCGGTGCCACGTCCTCGTCATGGCCGACAGCGTCGCCCGACCTCCCCGGCAAGATCACTGGTGCAGGCCCGGCGCCGCGCGGTGGGGCAGGCCCCCGGATGTGAGAATGCGGCCCGAGCCCGCCCGCACCGGCGGGCCGTGCGGAACGGGGTCGTGGCGTTGGCGGTCTGGGTTCGACTCGCGGGGGTGGGGCTGGCGAAGGTGCGGTTCGCCCACTCCCCGGTGTTCGAGACCGTCATGGCGGTGGACGGCCTGCGCACGCCGGGCGCGCACGCCGTGCACCTGCCGTGGGTGCGGTGGGCGCGGGACCGCCTGGACGACATCCCCGGCCTCGACGCGTTGCTGGCCCGGTTGGAAGGTCCGGCCAAACCGGGCGACCTGATGCCGGTGCCGGACGTCCGCATGCCGGACCTGGACGCCGAGCTGCGCCACGTGCCGCAGCCGGAGGCCGACATCATCCGCCGGTGCTACGAGCTGCTGATCGCGCCGCACTGGAAGCGCATCACCGCCGTCCTCGAAGCCGACATCGCGGCCCGCGCGGCGACGCTCGCGGACCAGGGCGTGGAGGCGGTGTTCCGGGACCTGCACCCGGAGATCACGTGGGCCGACGGCGAACTGGTCCTGCACCGCAAGCCCGAGCATCGGGTGGACCTGGCCGAGCACGGCCTGGTGCTGTGCCCGAGCGTGTTCTGCTGGCCCAAGGCGTGGATCGCGATCGACCCGGTGGGCCAAGGGGTGCTGCGCTACCCGGCCCGCGGCATCGGCACGCTGTGGGAGGAGCGGGCGACGTCCCACGACCTGGCGGCCCTGATCGGCCGGACCCGCGCGCACCTGCTGACGTTGCTGGAAGCGCCGAAGAGCACCACCGACCTGGCCGCGGCGCTCGGCGTGACGGCGGGGGCGGTGTCGCAGCACATCGCCGTGCTGCGGGCGGCCCGACTGGTGACGACGCGCCGTGAAGGCCGTTACGTGCTCCACATGCGCACTACGCGTGCCGACGCACTGCTGAGCTGACACCCCGCGCTCCGCAAACGCTTTCCCCCGAACGCCACCGTTACGGAGGCGGTTGCACCAGGTCCACGAGGAAGCGCTGGGCCAGTGCCTCGGAGCACAGGCCCTGCACCAGTTCGACGCCCTCGCCGAGTTCCTCCCCGCGCAGCGCGAGGCACCGGTCCGTGGCCGCGATCCGCACGCGGTACCGCCCGGCCGTCGGCGGGCCGGACGGCTCGAAGCGGAACTGTTGGGAGGCGCGGTCGTCGTCGCAGTCCTCGCGCGGTTCCAGCAGGTCCTGCCCGTCGCCCGACGTGATCGCGGTGAGGCACCCGACGTTGTGCACGGGGTGGTGCCACTGGATCTGCAGCAGGCCGTCCCCCAGCGGCTCCAGGTAGGTTCGCGGCAAGGCGGCCTGGTCGCACGGGCGCTGGACGGCGATCTCCGTCGGGTAGCGGCGCGACCGGTCGAAACCCTCGGTGACGCACAGGTGCGGCGTCCGGACGGGGCGGATCACCGCCCAGCTGCCCACGGCGGGGATCGGCAGGCCCGGCACTTGGGGAGTGGTGGTGGCAGCGGAGGTCGTCGTGCCACCGGTGACGGTTCGGATCCCGGCGTGCACCGCCACGCCGACGGCGGTCGCCACGCTCAGGGCTCCGACGACCGCGAGCGCCGCGACGATCCTGGGGACGTGGCGCGTGGGCGTCGTCGGCTCGGGGGCGGCTGGGTCGCCGGCGAGACGCCTGCGTGCCTCGACCCACAGCCGGACGTCCGGCTCGTCGAGCCCGCACGCCTTGGCGAACTCCTCCACGAACGGCTCGCGGGGCAACGTCGAGCGGCTGAGGGCGGTGGCGATCGTGCTGGACGGCAGGACCGCGCCGTTGGCCGCGGCCTTGCCCTCGAGTTGGCGGTAGGTGAGCCCCGACCACTTGCGCAGCCGGCGGAGGGCGTCGGTGAACTCGACGGCGTCGGTCGCGTCGCCCGGTTCGGGGCGACCGGTCGGTCGCCGGCGACCGTCGTCGCCCGGCCGGGATGATCTCACCGACAAAGGATCGTGCTTTGTCCGGTGTGCCGTCGATACGCGAAACGGGTTGTGCGGTCGAATCGCTCTCGTGCATTCATGCCGAGTCGGCGGGAAAACCGCTACTTATTCGTGTCCAGGGCGACTTCCGGGCACACCGGTCAGTGTCGTTTTGCCTGTTCAACGTGCTTGTTCGTGGTGTTCGGGCCCGTTTCGAACGTCTCGTGCGCCGTTCGGCCCATTCTTGAACGCGGTCGGGAATCGGCTCGCCGGTTCGGGATAGTCCCGAACCCGCGGCGCGGTTGCGCGGCAGTGGGCCGGCTGTGGAACGTCGGGAGCGGAATCCCAACGACCAATGGAGGACACTGATGGCATCACGCAGACTCGTGGCGGCGTTCGGCGTGGTCGGGGCTTTCCTCGTCTCCCTGGTGTCGCCCGCCGCGCAGGCGGACCAGGCCACCGACGCCGCTCCGCTCGCCTGCCGTCAACACGACCACTCGGCGAAGGACACGTTCAACAACGGCTACCCGGCCAAGTCGAGCGTCCCGGTCCGTTCCAGCGGCCCTTACGCCGACTGCTCGATCGACGGCTCCATCGACTCCAGCACGCGCCTGCACTACCACTGCTACACGACGAACGACGTCGGCAACACGTGGACGTGGGTGCGCGTGGTGGGCAGGGACATCGCGGGCTGGGTCTGGGACGAGAACCTCCAGGGCTACGGCTCCTCGGTCCGCTGCTGAACGACGCTCCGGATCGGACCGCGCGACCGCCTGGCGCGGGAGCCCGGGGTGCTGCCGGCCGACGACGGCGTCGGGCCGCCGGTGGACCGGTGCTCGGACGCCGTCCGCGCGGGAACGCGAGGGCGGAAGCCCCGCCAAGCTGCGTGCGAACGCGAGAGCAGGGATCTCCGCCAGCCTGCGCGGTAACGCGAGAGCAGGGGTCCCCGCCAAGCTGCGCGGGAATGCGAAAGCAGGGGTCCCCGCCAAGGGGACCCCTGCTTTTACCCTGCCACAACGGTCCGACGATGTCGGGCCGTCGGTGGTCGGTTGTGGACTAGTGCTGCGCCACCCGGCGGGGACGGCCGGAGGCCGCGCCCGAGCCGCCGCGCTCGCGGTCGAAGCGACCGCCGCGGAAGCCGCCGCCGTTGCGGCGAGGGCCGCCACCGCCGCCGCCACCACGACGGGCGCGCACCGGGATCTCGGGCTCCACGACGGGGACGCCGCTGGGCACCCGCGCGCCGGTGATGCGGATCAGCTCCTCGTCACCGGGACGGACCTTGGTCGACGCCGGGCGGATGCCCGCCCGGGCCGTCAGGCCCTGCACGGCCCGCCGCTGGTCGTGCGTGACCAGCGTGACGACGACACCGGACTGGCCGGCGCGCGCCGTGCGGCCGGCGCGGTGCAGGTAGTCCTTCGGGTCGGCCGGCGGGTCGACGTGCACGACGAGGCTCACGTCGTCCACGTGGATGCCGCGCGCCGCCACGTCGGTGGCGATCAGCACCGGCGTGGTGCCCTCGCGGAACTGGCCGAGCACCCTCGTCCGCGCGCTCTGCGCCTTGCCGCCGTGCAGCGCGCCCGCGTGCACGCCCATCGACCGCAGCTTCTTGGCCAACCGGTCCACGTGGTGCTTGGTGCGCACGAACATGATCGTGCGGCCCTCGCGCGCGGCGACCTCGGTGACCACGTTCTGCTTGTCCTCGGCGGACACGAACAGCAGGTGGTGCTCCATCGTGGTGACGCTGCCGGTGGGCGGCGACACCGAGTGGACCACCGGGTCGTGCAGGTACTGGCGCACCAGCTTGTCCACGTCGCCGTCGAGCGTCGCGGAGAACAGCAGCCGCTGGCCGTCCTGCGGGGTCAGGTCGAGGATGGCCCGCACCTGCGGCATGAAGCCCATGTCCGCCATCTGGTCGGCCTCGTCCAGCGCGGTGAACATGACCTCGGACAGGTCGGCCGTGCCCTGCCGGACGTGGTCGGACAGCCGGCCGGGGGTGGCGATCAGCAGGTCCACGCCGCGGCGCAGCGCGTCGACCTGGCGCGGGAACGACGTGCCGCCGACGACCGTGCGGCACCACAGGCCGAGGGCGCGCGCGAACGGGCTGAGCGCCTCCTCGACCTGCATCGCCAGCTCACGGGTGGGCACGAGCACGAGGGCACGCGGCTTGAGCGGCTTGGCCCGACCGCCGGTCAGGCGCGACAGCAGCGCCAGGCCGAACGCCAGCGTCTTGCCGGAGCCGGTCTGACCGCGACCGAGGAGGTCGCGGCCCGCCATGGCGTCCGGCAGCGTGGCGGCCTGGATGGGGAACGGCTCGGTGATGCCGGCCTGCTCGAGCGCGCGGAGCAGCTCGTCGGACAGGCCCAGCTCGGCGAACGAGGGCAGCGGGCCCTCGGGCACGGTGCTCTCGACGTGGTCGGGAATGGTGGTCGCCTGCTCCACGACGGGAGCGGGACGACGGTTGCCCTGGCCAGGGCGCCTGCTGCGGGGCTTGCGGAACTGCTGGCGCTCGGAACGGCCTTGGGACATCGTGGGCAAAACAAACCTCCGGGACACGGCACGTCTCGAGGATTGCTCTGCTTGAGCAGGCGCGATCGCGGGGACGGGCCCGGCGCGCGGATCGCGCCGATAGTGGTTGGGGAGCACCACCGGCCACTCTGGCGGCCTGGGGCGCTTCGTGGCGCCACCGGGCGGTGCACCACTCAGTCTAGCTGATCACGCGACGGAGTTCGTCATCCCGGCGGTGTTCTAACGCACACGACCGGTCCGCCGCACTCCGCCGACGATCACCGTGAACCGCATCAGTGCAGGTCACGGGCACTACAGCGCCCCGTCTGCCCGGGTCGACCGGCGGGGCGGGCACCAGCTGAACGGAGCAATGCGGACCGGCGCGGTGCGCACCGCCCGGGGGGCAAAAGGGCTGCCCCCGATGGCCCCGGCGGCGCCGCGCGAGCGCCCCGCGCGCGCAGCGCCCACGGGGGGGCGCGGAGGGGGAGG
>NZ_JBHYXZ010000078.1:32685-39826 GCF_042752395.1 Actinosynnema sp. NPDC059335
TCTCGGGGTGGGGGGGTGGTGTTTGTTTTAGCGCCGCGGGCGGGGGGGGCGGGCGGGGGGGGGGGGGCCGCCCCGGGGGGGGGTACGCCGCCCGCCCCGCGCGCCCCCCGGCCCGGCGACGCCGCGCCCCCGGGTCACGATCGACCCGGGGACTCGTCCGATCCGTCATCGGCCGGGGACCGACGGACCCCGGCCCCGGGTCACCGCAGGCCGGCCTGGTCCAGCAGCGACTCGGTGACCTCGCGCGGGTCGGCCAGCTCCGGCGGCAGGCCGCGCGCGGTGAACCAGCCGGCCACGTTGCGCACGTCCCGGTCCAGGAACTCCGGCCCGCGCGGGTTCGCCACCAGGTCCACCACCTGCGGCAGGTCGATCACGACCAGCCGCCCGTCGTGCACCATCAGGTTGAACGCCGACAGGTCGCCGTGCGCCAGCCCCGCGGCCGCCATCAGGGCCAGCGCGTCCACGAGCTGCCGCCACAGGTCGAGCAGCTCGTCCGGCTCCGGCCGCAACTGCGCCAACCGGGGCGCGGCCGCGCCGTCCGTGCCGACGAACTCCAGCAGCAGCTCGGTGCCGTCGCGCTGCACCGGGTACGGCACCGGCGCGCCGAGCTGCCAGAGCTTCGCCAGCGCGGCGAACTCGGCCACGGCCCACCGCTCGGCGATGAGGTTGCGGCCGAACGCGCTGCGGTTCGCCATCGCGCGCATCTCCCGCGACCGGCGCATGCGCCGCCCTTCGAGGTAGCCCGCGTCCCGGTGGAACAGCCGGTGGTCGTTGCTGCGGTACCGCTTGGCGGCCATCAGGCACGCCCGGTCGGTGCCCGGCATGGCGCGTTCCAGCAGGAAGACGTCCGCCTCCTTGCCGGTCTTCACGATCCCCAGCTCGCGGTCCACCGCGGCCAGGTCCGTGACCAGCCACTCCGGGTGCGGTTTCGGCCCCTGGTCGGCGTCGCCCCAGGTGGACCACCGGTCGCCGTCCTCGGGCACGTCCGCCGCGGCGGCGTCGTCCCGCATCTGGGCGAGGCGGTCCTTGGCCTCCTCGGTGAGCCGGCCGCGTCGACCCGGCTCGACGTCGCCGTCGGCGCGCGCCAGTTGCTTCTTGGCCTTCTTGATCCGCCAACGCAGGTCGTCGGCGTGGTCGAACTCGGATTCGAAATCCGCGTACTCGTCGTGCTCGCGCACTGGATGTGCTCCAGGTGAAGTGGGAGTGGTCGCCCCCACCGGCGCGGTGTGGTCCTTCGCGCGGGTTCGCGTCAGGCGAGAGGGGCGAGCGGACGGGTCGGTGCCACGTCCCGGACAGCTGTCGCCATCTGGCACCTCCTCGGGTCCGCCCGTGGTCTGCCACCACCGGCGCTTGCGCGTACGGGCACAGGGTGCCCCGGCCGTCGGCGCGGGGCAACCGATTTACCCGCGGACGCCTACCGGGACTCCACGCGGTAGCTGGCGCGCTGGCCCAGCCACGCCGCGCCGAGCTGCGCGACGATCAGGGAGTCGTGCCGCAGCACGCGTTCGTCGTGCCACTGGGGAGCCCTCGGGGCCACGGCCAGCATCCGCTGCCGGGCCGTGCCGCTGAACTCCAGCAGCGCGGCCAGGGCGTCCTCGGCCTCCGCCGGCGGGAGCGGTCGCGTCACGACGGGGTCCGGCAGCGCGAGCTTGGTGTCGGTGAACGTCGCCGAGGTGCCGAGGTCGTGCGCCAGTTGGTGCTCCACCGACTCCGCGTTCACCTGGCGCTGCCGCCACGTCTCGTCCACGAGCGCCAGGCGCAGCCCCAGCGACCTGGCGGCGCACAGCCCGGACCACACCCGCCGCAACGCTTCCGGGGCGGTCAGGTCGTCCGCCTCCAGGCCCGCCGTGATCTCCCGGAGTCGCGCGGGTGTGACCGGTTCGGGCGGTGCGGAGCCGGCTGAGTCGTCGGATGTGTCGGGGCTCACCCGGTCATTCTGACATTCGCCTCACGATGAGGTGTCAGGTCACTCCGCTGTGTCACGCGAACGGCGGCCCGCGAGGGGCGAGAACGACCGTCGGTAATCCTTCGGGGCTACGCCGACCACGGAAGTGAAGTGGTGGCGCAGCAGCGCGGCGGTACCGAAACCGGAGCGCTGCGCGACGTCCTCCACCGGGAGCTGCGTCTCCTCCAGCAGGTGCCGCGCGCGCAGGACGCGTTGCGCGGTGAGCCAGCGGTGCGGCGTCGTGCCGGTCTCGGCGGCGAAGCGGCGGGCGAACGTGCGCTCGGACATGTTCGCCCGTTCGGCCAGGCTCGCGACGGTGTGCTCGTCCTCCAGCCGGTCCTGCAGCCAGGCGAGCAGCGGCTGGAGGCTGTCGGCCTGGTGCGGCGCGGGCAGTTCCACGAACTGGCGCTGGCCGCCCTCGCGTTGCGGCGCGACGACCATGCGGCGCGCGATGGTCGCCGTGGCGGCCGCGCCCAGTTCCCGGCGGACCAGGTGCAGGCACGCGTCGATGCCCGCCGCCGTGCCCGCGCTGGTGACGATGTCGCCCTCGTCCACGAACAGCACGTCCGGGTCCACCTTGGCGCGGGGGAACCGCTCGGCCAGGTGGTCGGCGTGACGCCAGTGGGTCGTGCAGCGCCGCTCGTCCAGCAGGCCCGCCGCGCCGAGGACGAACGCCCCGCTGCACACCGACAGCAGCGTGCTGCCCCGCTCGTGCGCCGCGCGGACGGCGTCGACCACGTGCGGCGGGTACTCGTCCCGGATGGTCACGGCGGGCACGGCCACCAGGTCCGCGTCGGCGAGCGCGTCGAGGCCGCGATCGGGGGTGAAGGACGCGCCGACGCTGGTGCGGACCGGTTCGCCGGGCCGTTCGCCGCAGACCCGGAAGTCGATCCCCGGCACGCCCTCCTCGGTCCGGTCCACGCCGAAGACCTCGCAGATCACGCCGAACTCGAACGGGGCCAGACCGTCGATGACGACGGCGGCGACGGTGCGCAGCATGACGCCACCCTAGTTGGCAGGATCTTGACGCACAACGGCAAGAGTGCCAATTGTGGCGGCATCTTGTGTATCGCACAGTTGGTGCCATGACAGCGATCATCGTGACCCTCGCGGTCCTGGCCCTGGTCGGCTACGGCCTGGAGAGCAACCACCGGCGCGCCGCCCGTCCGGGCGCACGCCTCGCGGGCAGCACCGACGTCGAGGACCGTGACGTGACGCGCGTGACGACCGACCTGCACGCCGCGGCCGCCCACACGTCCCCCGACCGTCCGGCGATCACCCGACGGGTGGCGCCGGTCCACGCCGTCCTCGGCCGTTAGACGATCAGGTCGGCGGTCCTGGCCCCGGTGGGCTCCACCCGCAGCCCGGCCTTGACCGCGACCCTGACCAGGCCCTTCAGGTCGGTCGGCTCGGACCGCGACGTGACGAGCGCCTGCGCGAGCCGGCCCTTGTGGGCCTTGTTGAAGTGGCTGACCGCGTTGCGCCGGCCCGTGCCGTCCTCGGTGACGACCCGGACCACGGCGGCGTCCGGGATGCGGGCGAGCGACGTGTACGGGCTCGACCGGAGGTCTACGACGAACCGGTCGGCGGCCGCGAGCACCGGTTCGAGCGCGGGCCGCCACAGACCGCCCAGCGGTCCGACGGACGGCAGCACGCTCCCGCCGGAGAGCCGGTAGGCGGGGATCGGGTCGCCGCCGTTGACGACGCCGAACAGCGCGGACGCCACCGCGAGGCGCGCGAAGGCGCGGGACTTCTCGGCCTTGGTCAGCGCGTCCAGCGCCAGGGCGTCGTAGAGGACGCCGGTGTAGCGGGCGAGCGCGGGCAGGGTGGGGGAGCGGCGGAGTTCGGCGTTGCGCTCCACCTCGCCGGCCTGGCGCTCGGAGAGCCCGAGGACGGCCAGGCTCGCCGGGACGTCGGCGGCCAGGTCGACCAGGGCGTCGACCAGCTTGGCCCGGACCGGCGTGAGGTCGGGGTGCGAGAGCCGGTCGAGGTCGAGCGGCGCGCCGGAGCCGCCCAGGGCCTTGGTCTCCGACGGGGGGAGCAGTACCAACACGACGCGCAAGCCTAAGCGCCCACGCCACCGCACCCCGCCACCCACTCCGCCTCGGCACCGGAACCACCTGCGCCGCTCCACCCGCCCCGCCCGGAACCGCCCGGCCCGCTCCGCCCGGAACCGCCCGGCCAGGGCTGCGCGCCGCTCACAGCGCCCCCGCCGCGCCGTCCGCCCGAACCGCCGTCCGCCCGAACCGCCGACCGCAAGCCACGCCGAGCCCGGCCCGCAGCCCCCGGCCCCGCCGGCCCCGCACGCCGCCGGTCCCGCACGCCCCGACCAGCCGCCCCCGCACGCCCCGCCGCCGTCAGCCCTCCTGGCCCACGCAGAACTGGTTGCCGTCCGGGTCCGCCAGCACGGTCCACGTCAGCCCCGGCACGGTGTGCTCCGCGACCTCCGTCGCGCCCAACGCCACCAGCCGCCGCACCTCCGCCACCCGGTCCGGCACGTGCGCGTCGAAGTGCACCCGGTTCTTGCCCGGCGTCGGGTCGTCCACCCGCTGCAACCCCAGCTGGAGCCCGCCCGGGCCGCCGGCCGGCGCGAGCATCACGAACTCGCCCCAGTCGTGCTGCACCGCCGTCCCCAGCGCCTTGGTCCAGAACTCCGCCAGCCGCCGCGGGTCGGCGGTGTCGATGGTGATCATGCCGATGGTGATGGTCATGCCGCGCACGCTAGACGCGACCACCGACAATTCCGCCCGGCCGGAACCCGTTGGAACTGATCAGGGCCCGTTCACTACCCTTTCCCGGACAACCCGCCCACGAGGAGCGCCCACCGTGATCACGAGGATGTCGTCGCTGTTCCTGCGCACCCTGCGCGAGGACCCGGCCGACGCCGAAGTACCCAGCCACAAGCTGCTGGTCCGCGCCGGCTACGTGCGCCGCGTCGCGCCGGGCGGTTACTCGTGGCTGCCGCTGGGCCTGCGGGTGCTGCGCAACATCGAGCACGTCGTCCGCGAGGAGATGGACGCCTTCGGCGCGCAGGAGATCCAGTTCCCCGCGCTGCTGCCGAAGGAGCCCTACGAGGCGACGAACCGGTGGACCGAGTACGGCCCCAACCTGTTCCGCCTCAAGGACCGCAAGGGCGCGGACTACCTGCTCGGCCCCACCCACGAGGAGCTGTTCGCGCTCACCGTGAAGGGCGAGTACTCGTCCTACAAGGACTACCCGGTCACGCTCTACCAGATCCAGACCAAGTACCGCGACGAGGCGCGGCCCCGCGCGGGCATCCTGCGCGGCCGCGAGTTCCTGATGAAGGACTCCTACTCGTTCGACCTCGCCGACGAGGGCCTGGCCGAGTCCTACCGGCAGCACCGCGAGGCGTACATCCGCATCTTCGACCGGCTCGGCCTGGAGTACGTGATCGTCTCCGCCACGTCGGGCGCGATGGGCGGCTCGGCGTCGGAGGAGTTCCTGGCGGTCGCGGAGACCGGCGAGGACACCTTCGTCCGCAGCACGGAGTCGGACTACGCGGCGAACGTCGAGGCCGTCACCACGCCCGCGCCCGCCGAGCAGGACCCGGCGACGAAGCCCGAGGCGCAGGTGCACCACACGCCGAACACGCCCACCATCGAGTCGCTGGTCGCGTTCCTCAACGCCAACACCGACCGCGCCTTCACCGCCGCGGACACCCTGAAGAACGTCCTGGTGAAGACCCGGCAGCCCGGGCAGAAGGAGTGGGAGCTGCTGGCCGTCGGCCTGCCCGGCGACCGCGAGGTGGACCTGAAGCGCCTGGAGGCGGCGGTCGAGCCGGCCGAGGTCGCGATGCTGGAAGAGGCGGACTTCGCCCGCAACTCCTTCCTGGTCAAGGGCTACATCGGCCCGGCCGCGCTGCAGGCCAACGGCGTGCGGTACCTGGTGGACCCCCGCGTGGTGCGCGGCACGGCGTGGGTGACCGGCGCGGACAAGGCCGACCACCACGTGGTGGACCTGGTCGTGGGCCGCGACTTCACCCCCGACGGCACGATCGACGTGGCCGAGGTCCGCGAGGGCGACCCGTCGCCCGACGGCAAGGGCGTGCTGGTCGCCGCGCGCGGCATCGAGATCGGCCACATCTTCCAGCTCGGCCGCAAGTACGCGGACGCGTTCTCGCTCGACGCGCTCGGCCCGGACAGCAAGCCCATCCGGATCACCATGGGCTCCTACGGCATCGGCGTGTCCCGCCTGGTCGCCGCCATCGCCGAGCAGAGCCACGACGAGCGGGGCCTGATCTGGCCGCGCAACGTCGCCCCCGCGGACGTGCACGTGGTCGTCGCGGGCAAGGACGAGGCGCTGCTCGCGGGCGGCGAGAAGCTGGCGGGCGAGCTGTCCGCGGCGGGCCTGAAGGTGCTGCTGGACGACCGCAAGGCGAGCCCCGGCGTGAAGTTCGCCGACGCCGAGCTGATCGGCGTGCCGACGATCCTCGTGGTGGGCCGGGGCCTGGCCAACGGCCTGGTCGAGGTCAAGGACCGCCGCACGGGCGAGCGCGAAGAGGTGCCGGTCGACCGCGCGGTCGCGCACCTGCTGGACGTCGTCAAGGGCTGAAGCACCACCCGTCCGGGGCGGCCGCGACCGCAGTATTGCCTACTGCCCGCGGCGGCCCGCTCGGGATCATCCCGGTATCGGCGAGCAGGGCGGGATCCGGAACTCGGTGCACGGGCGCGTGGACGCGGTCGTGCAGACGGGGTCGGTCCGGGACGTCCGGATCGGCGACGACCACGACCGGCGCGGCGTGTTCGCGCTGCTCGTCGTGGTGGTCCTGCTGGTCGTCGCCGGTGTCGTCGCCGTGTGGCGGGTGACGGCCGACGAGGAGCCGCCCGCGTCGCCGCTCGCCGCGACCACCGACGTCCGGCTCAAGAAGAGCTGCCAGTCCGGCTGGGTCGTGCCCGACCCCGGTGACGTGCCGATCCCGATCTCCACCAGGAAGCGGCCCGCCGGCGCCGTGCTGGGCAGCGGTGGCGAGGTGGCCGTGACGGTCCAGGGCCTGACCGGCGCGGCCGTGGTGCTGCAGTCGGCGCGGGTCGAGGTCGTCCGCCGGGCGCCCGCCATGACCGGGGCCTTCCTGCCCTCGCCGTGGGGGGGGGGGGGGGGGGGGCCCGCGAGGGCACGCGCCGCCCGCCCCCCCCGCCCACCCCCGGCAGGGAAGGTTATATATAAAGACAAGCCGAG